>JAYVZR010000200.1:0-13873 GCA_043783135.1 Ferruginibacter sp.
CTATTGAAATGATAAATTTTAATTTCATTTTGTTTAATTTTTAAATATAATAAGTATCAAAACAATTGAATTGTCCTGAACAAGAAAAGCGGTTAAAAATTAAACTGTGGGCGGACCTCTATTTGAAGTTTGAGCAGGGGAAAGCGAAATGATATTTACAATAATATTATTGTGTTCGCTATTCGTTTCAGCTTTTATAAATGTAAAAACTAAAGTGTGGTGTAGGTAGTCGGTTAAGTTATGATTATCGCATAAAAGACATTTTTGTACAGCATTTGTAATGTGGGTTTTGTGGGTGCATTGTCCAATTTTATAGGGATAATAGGCTGCCTTTTCGCAAGGGGTGGCGGTTTCATAAGCTACAACTTTGTAGTTGTGATGATGAAACATTATAACAGGGCTGATACTGAAACTGTATATCAATAATAGCAATAAAGCCTTAAAATTTATGTTCCTTTTCTTATTCAATGTTTGCAATAATGTTGCAAATGTAGTAAAAATATTTTTAAGAACTGGATAATATAAGATGGGTTTTAGTTTTTGGGGTAGTGAGTGGGCCTGGTTGTTGAAGTTTTGTTCTGTAGCCCAATTAAAAAACTGATGCTGGCAAAAGCGTTGGCCTTGCAGCTCTTTGGCAAGGTTGGCTTCTGTGTATTTGCTTTGAGTCTTGCTAATGTGCTGCAAGGTGTGTGGGCTGTCTGCTTTAAGTTTTGAGGTGTGTCCGAAATGGGAAATAGGGTTACACACAACCAAAATAAGCAATGATTCATTTTACATAAGGCCAAGGGTGGTTTATTATTATACGATGGTAGCGATACTGTATATTTTAATGTTTCGTGGTATGCAATTACGGATGTATTTGCTATGCCAAAAAAAAGGTATTTAATTGATTATAAAAATGGGCATTTTCAAATTTCAACATCAGCAGGGCATGTGCATTGGTACTGGGTAAAGAGCGGATGGATATTCAGGGCAGGCGCAATTGGCTATGCTGCTCTGAATGTTGTAAACGGACTTATCAATAATAATTTTTCTTTTGCCGGCAGTAAGCTTGGCATTGCTGCAGGTGTATTTTTATTTGGTGTACTATTACAACAACTGTACAAACCAACTTTAACGGTGGAAAAAAAATATCATTTAGAAAGAATAAACCTATCTAACTAGTTGAAGTAAAACTGCCTGGATAAAAATGATAACAATTTCTTAAAATGAATTTTGCTAATATTTAACTATACTATACATTTGCCCTACGAACGATTGATTGTCTGTTATTAATGCCACAATTTTATTTAAACGCCCATATTTCTTTTCAGAGATGTGGGCGTTTAAATGTGTTGTACCGGAGGAATTATTGAAGTTTAATGACTTTACTTATAATTACCCTGTCTGCAAAAACTACCCTCACATTATAAGTACCTTGCGGGTACCGGCTGATATTAAAACGATAAGCAACAGCACCACCGCCGGAAGTAACGGTTATCTCATCTATTTTTTGCCCCAGCATATTAAATAATTCAATGCCTTTTAAATTGGTTGGGTTTGGATAAAACTGAATATTAATATGGTCACTTGCCGGGTTAGGAGTTATCAGGTAACCTGCTTTTTTTAAGTTAGGGTTGATAGTGATTGTTCTTATATTAATGTCGTCTAAATAAATATTATTTTCAAATTCAGTAGTGTTTTTAAAAGCCAGCATGATGTTACCTTCATTAATATAAGGTGTTAAATTAATGGAATCGCGGCGCCACTCATTTGACTTTGGTATAAATGCTTGGGTTGTTTCAGGAGTAGTTGTTACCAGTGATGCACCCCATTTTTTATAAAGAGAAGTATACGTTAGGCCACAATCTTTGCTTAGCACTACCTCAAGGGTATCCCATGTATTATTGGCGGTATTAACAGATGTAAAGGTATTTGCTGCCACCTGAAAATAAAAGAAAGCTGAATCTACATTGGCAAAATTAACTTCGGGTAATCGCAGGTAATCCTTTTGATCATTAATAGCATAATTGAAGTTATTAATTCCTACACTGGATGTACCTGTTTTGCCAACTCCAGTAACCCTTTCCCAGGTAATCAAATTATCGGGGTTTACAATATCCCATCCGGCAGGAGGAAACACTGTTCCTTCAAAACCTTCGGATACCGCAGTGACAGCATCAAAATATTGAACAGGTGCGTTGAGTGTGTCATTAGAGTTTTTGCCATCTGTTCCGCCATTGGGTGATGAAGTAAATATTTTTATACTGTGGTTACCCTGTGTAATTGTTGCTGAAGTTAAAGTAATGGTGGTAGTTGCCAATGAAGCAAGTGTTCCGCTCCAGTTATAATTTACAGGAGCGCCGTTATCAATTACCGTACTAACAATAAACGAGGTTAATGTTTGCAAACCCAGGTTTTTTACAGTAACAACAGGTATAAAGCTATTTTTACATACCCGTTGCCCTGGTGCAATAATTGATTTTAGTTGTGCATCCAATGGCTGAAGTACCGCAGGGGTGCATGCATTGGATACAGTAAGCGAAAGGCGATAAGTCAGTAATGCAGATTCCATCCTTTGTACCTGCTCTGTGGTAAATAATAAAAGGCACTGGTCATAAGTATAATCCATGTAATCCTGGTATAAAATACCATTACCATCTGTTGTGCAATTATCGGTTACAATACCGGTATGGCAAGCAGATGAAGGACCACCCTGGTTTGGGGTATCATCAATATAATCAGTACCGGTGCAGGCACCATTATCATCACCCCAGGTATGAAACAAGTTAAAATAATGGCCTGTTTCATGGGTAAGGGTTTTGCCTCCATTGTAATTATTGAGGGAACTTCCTCGTAATGACTGAAAATGTATCACCGCACCTTGTTCATCTGGCTGCCCGGTATTGGGAAATGTACCATATCCAAGAATATTATCACTTAAAACGCATATCCATACATTGTAATAGTTATCCCCATTCCAGATATCTGCACCGCCTGTAACAGTATGCTTTACAAAATCATTGACAGGCGAAAATGAAGTTGCGGCAGTAATGATCCTTTCAATTCCAGTAGTTGGTTCATCATTTGGCGTACGTTGGGCCAAACAAAACTGTATATTGGATTTTCCGAAAAGCGGTTTAAAATATGCAGGAATGGCAGCTGTGTCTGGATAGGTTCCGGCATAGGTTTTATTTAAAATGTCAAGTTGTGCTAATATTTGTGCATCGGTTACTTTCGCCTGGTTGCTAAGTACAACATGAAATACTACCGGTATAGTGTAGGTAGTGTTAATATTTGAAATACTGTCAACACCTAATTCCTTAGCCGATTGGCGGTTCATTTTTTTATTAAATGTTTCCAGTTGCTGTTTAAAGGCAGCTTTAAGAGCGGGGTTGCGTTTAAACTTTGCTTCCAAACGGGTCATTGTTGCACACTGTTCCTGTTTAAGGGCCTGCCTGTTTTGTTGAGCTGACAACCGGGAAAAATGAGCAGTTACTAACAATAAAAAGAATAACGCAATTATATTTTTCATTGCAATAATTTAAGAATTTTATTTTAGTTTTCAACAGTAACTTGTTGTAAGTTAAAAGCTGGAATATATAGACGGTTTAACGGGCGGGTTATTAGTTTGGTTGCCTGCCAGGCTGTAAATATACATCAATGTGTTTATTTTGGGATTGTTACAGAGCTATTTAAAATGGTTTCGGTTATTAGGTATTTAGATAATTTATGCAGCTGCACAAAGCAATCTGTAATTTTTAGAGTTTAAATATACAAAAATTATTTTATCCAGCCGGTAACCAGGCGATAATAAAAATAGTGTATACCTGATTATTTTTTTACCCAATAGTCTACTACTACTACCTTGTCTAAAAAAGGTTTTAATACTTCAACAAATGCCTTATGAGAAGGGTCAATCAAATAATCATCCCGGTCTTTTTCACTGGCGAAACTTACAAAAAAGCAGTGCGTTAATCCTTCATTCAATTTTTCGGGGCTGTTATTAATGCCATATTCGAAATCTTTTATCGTTTTTATTTTTGATGGCAAAAGAAGGAACGCATCTTCTACTGATTTTATATTTGCGGCACTTGCATTGTCTTTAAATTTAAAAAGCACAACATGCCGTAAAATTTTAGGGGCTGATGTTTGTGCAAGAATGGCACCCGTAAATATCGAAGCCAGCAATCCAATAGCAATCATTTTTTTCATGTCATTTAATTTGTATAAAATTAGGGGATTAGTTTTAAATGAAGTGATAGCTATCTAAATATGTATTTTATTGAAAAAGACCTTACTTTTTATGATAGCTTTAATTGGGAATAATAGCTGGTTTTATATTAGTGATATTAATTTAAATGCTTAACAATATCTTTAACAAATAATGAACTTATTTCAATGGATATTAATTTTATTGGCTGCTTTTATAATAGGGCTTTCAAAGGCTGGTCTTAAGGGGATAGAGATGATGAATGTAACCATCATGGCTATAGTTTTTGGCAGCAAGGCCTCTACAGGAATGGTTTTGCCCCTTTTGTGTGCGGCAGATATTATGGCCGTGAGCTATTATAACAGGCATGCACAATGGCCGCAATTCTGGAAATTAATTCCATGGATGATGGTAGGTATTTTATTGGGTGTTTATGTAGGTAAAGATTTAGATGAAGCATTATTTAGAAAATTAATGGCCCTGATTATAATCTGCACGGTGGTGATAATGGTTTTTATGGAGTTTAGAAAAATAGAAAAAATACCCACCAATAAATTATTTGTAGCCGGTACCGGGCTTACAGCAGGCTTTGCCACCATGCTGGGCAACCTGGCAGGATCTTTTGCCAACATTTACTTTTTAGCAATGCGCATGACAAAAAACGATTTTATCGGCACGGCTGCATGGGTGTTTTTAGTCATCAATTTATTTAAATTACCGTTTCAAATAATATTCTGGAAAAACATAACGGTAGCGACTTTGCGCATAGACCTTCTATTGCTACCGGCAATCATACTGGGCTTTTGGGCGGGGCTTAAAATTGTGGCACAGATAAAAGATAACACTTATCGAAAGGTAGTGATAGCCTTAACTTTTGCGGGAGCTATTTTTATTTTCTTTAAGTAGTCTGTAGATTTTTAATAATAATGTTATGTCAATTGTAAAGTGGCGGTTTGATTCGTCAATGGTAAATAATTCACTATCCACCATTCACTGTTTACCTATTTATTTTGAACGATAAACTTTTTGAAACTGGTTGCTTTTCCATCCGTAAAACGAAGCACATATAAACCAGCAGGAAGTGAAGCAATATTTATTTTCATTGCCTGCGCCGTGGTATTGGCATTATATAAAATGCTGCCATTACTATTAATGATGTTTATTTTTCCCGGCTTTTCAAAACCACTTACGGTTACAAAATTGTTGGCAGGATTTGGTGAAATGGTTAATGACACCTGCCCTTTTATTTTTATGGGCAATACCGTACTGTATGAAAATTTTCCATCAGCATCTGTCATTTTTAAGCGGTAATAATATTTATCAATGTAGTTGCTGGTATTTTTATCAATAAAAGAATAGTCATTTTTACCGCTTTTAATAACCCCAATATTGGTAAAATTAACAGCGTCGGTGCTTTTCTCTACTTCATATTGCTTAAGGTTTATTTCGTCTGCTACCTTCCAGTTTAAATTAATTTTACCGGCGCCTTCATTGCCGGTAAATGAAATCAGCTTTACCGGAACCACAACAGGTTTTGTAAGAGAAATATCATCAAAATAGGCATTTATTTCAAATTGGTTAAAGTTCAATTCTGCCTGTAATCTTATTCTCACTTTCCTTGTTCCGGTGGGTGCAAGGCTTGTATTGTTATAAGCAATCCATGCAGTTCCCGAACCAGCGAAATTAGACTGCCAACCGCTTGTATAGCCCGTGCCCAATAAAGTATTTGATGCATCAAGGTATTCAACTATAAACCGGCCCCTGTCTGTTTGGCCACTTACCGGTGTTTGCATATAACCGCCAAAAGTAAATGGCTGAGTACCCAGGTCAATATTCACTGCATCTGCAGAAACATCAATATCCTGATAGAGTTCAAATCTTGTAAACGAAAAGGAAAAAGGGTTACAACCGGCGAAGAAAACCGTGCCGCCCGCAGCTCCTGTAGTGTGGTCAAAAGGGTGATTGATACTAAGGTTATCCGGAACCATGGTCCAGTTATTATAAGTATTGGCGGGTGCAGAGGAACATGCTGTCACTCCTGCATTTACAATTGTCCATCCTGTACCTTTTGGTGAGCTTTCGGCGTCGGGGTTTACCACAAGGTTTTGAGCAAATAAATGCAGGGTAGCAATGATGCCAAAAATAAAAAGTAAAAATTTTTGCACGGATATTTTTTACTAAAGTACAATTGTTTTTTAATTGTAGGTTAAGGGAAACCACTCATTTAATAAACGGTTTATGAAATAATTATTGTTCCTGAACAGGTATAGCAATAAAAAAGCAACCAATTTTACATGGTTGCTTTTTTATACATTATGATTTTGCTATTTATTTTGAACAATAAATTTTTTGAAACTGCTCGTTTTTCCGTCAGTAAAACGAATCACATATAAACCAGCTGGCAAAGCGGCAATATTTATTTTGATTGCCTGTGCCGTCGTATTGGCGGTATATACGTTTCCGCCATTGCTATTTACAATGCTGATTTTTCCAGGTGTTTCAAAACCACTTACCGTAACAAAGTTTTTGGCAGGATTGGGAGAAATCATTAGGGAGTGCTGCCCTTTTATTTTGATGGGCAATACCTTACTGTATGAAAACTTCCCATCTATATCTGACATTTTTAAACGGTAGTAATATTTGCCGATATAACTACTGATGTTTTTATCCGTAAAAGAATATTCCTTTTTACCGGAAGTGATTGTACCGATAGTAATAAAATTAATGCCGTCAATACTTTGTTGAAGTTGATATTGTGCAAGATTTATTTCATCTGTCACTTTCCACTGCAAATTAATTTTACCTCCTTCTTCATTACCAGTAAAAGAAATTAATGTTACAGGTAATATAATAGCTTTTACAAGTGAAATGTCATCAAAATAAGCATTAATTTCAGGCGTGTTGGTAAAGATTTGTGTTTGCAATCGTATCCGTACTTTTCTTGTTCCTACTGGGGCCTGCCTTGTATTGGAATATAAATTCCATGCGGCTCCCGAACCCAATGCATAAGATTGCCAGCTGCTAGTATAACTTGAGCCAATAATTACATCTGCTACATCAAGGTAATCTACAATAAAACGGCCTTGGTCTGTTTGGCCACCTGGAACATTGTTTACAGGAGTTTGTATATAGCCGCTAAAGATATATTGAATGGTATTAAGATCGATATTAGCGGCATCAGCAGAAACATCAATATCCTGGCGCAATTCGAATGGTCCCCTGTTGGCAACACTACAGCCTGAAAAAAAAGTTATACCGCCTGCTGCTCCAGTGGTATGATCATAAGGATATAAACCGGCACTGCCATCCGGAATCATTGTCCAGTTAACATATGAACTGGTTGGTAATGGTACACATCCCGATCCCCCTGCACTTATAATTGTCCACCCTGTTCCGCGGGGTAAACTTTCTGCTCCCGGGTTTACTACCAGGTTTTGAGCTAAAATGGTACCAGCGTTAATGATAGCCAAAAAAGAAAATATAATTTTCTTCATATATTTATTTTTTGGCTAATATACAGGGTCTGTTTTGATTATACCCCAATCATTTACTAACAGTAGTGGATATCTGCGACATAGCTTACTTTTAGTATAAACGGAGGTACCTTATTTCTCTCTTTTTTGTAAACAGTATTTTGGAGAATTATTTTTTTGTCAATTGTTGCAAAGCTTCACAATAAAGCATTCAACTTTTTGCCAATCAGTTAAAATATTTACTGGTTGGTATTTAAAATGGCAGCCAACTTTGCGGTAATTAAATGCAATAATTATTTATAAGTAGCTATAGGTTTTTACTAAACTGCTGCCATCTGTAAATGTTTGTGTTTCAGTAGTGATGCGGTTATTACTATCAAAAGTATAAGTATGGTTTGAACTGGTTACAAAAGAACCATTAGATGATACAGTATGTTTTTTTATTAAATGAATTTTTTTTGCTGAGCTACTATTGGGCGGTCCAAAAACAAGGGGAGCTGAATAACTTAAATCAGTATAGTACTCATAGGTTTCAATCTTTTTATCTGTGCCGGTTGAGCTTACAAGATCTCCATCCATATTATAAATATTGGTTATAGTGTTGGACAATTCACTGCCTGTTATTTTTGAGTAATTGTATTTCTTTATTTTAATGACCTGGTTATTGTTATTATAAAAATATTTTTCTGTTGAAGAATCCTTTGTATTATTATATTGAAATGTGCTGTCTACAAATGAATTACTGTTAAGATAAAAATCTTTATAGAGTTTAAGAATATTGTTTTCATAAAAATCTGTAGTATACTTACTGGCTGACGGGTAGTTTAATAAAAGCCTTGTTCCCGGGGCCGATGTAGATATTGCACTTATTATTTTATTGTCAGCATCATAACTAATATCGTAATTGAAAGCAATATGGCCTAAATAAGATGAAGTGAGATCTTCCGAGTATGTTTTAACTTTTGGCAACCGGGCAGCGGGTTCATTTGGAACAGGCTCTTTTTGGCAGCTGGCAAATAATACAATTACACTTAATTTAAAAAAAGATAATGTACACCTTTTCATTGTAATAGTTTTGGTAAAAAACAATCCCTCAACTCACTGAAGATAAAAGAAATTTTATTCATTTTAAAATAAAAGTAAGATAACTAATCCGGTATAAAAATGCGTCCTATTAATCTATTTTCTTTTTATCCTCAGTTTTTTTTTCTTCCAGTGCTTCTACCCGTTGCTTTTTCTTTAGCCATATTTCTCCTTTATGCCGGGTAGGCATTTCATCGCCCAATAATTTACCCCAGGGTTTCATTTCGGGGAGGCGGTCAAAAATAATTTTTAAAATGGCTAAAAAGGGTATGGAAAGAAACATACCTGCTACTCCCCAAAGGGAACCTCCAAGCAATACAATTATGATAGAAAAGAGGGCATTTATTTTTACCCTGGAGGCAACAAGAAAAGGAACCAAAAAATGATTGTCAATAAACTGAATCAAGATATAGGCTCCTACTATACCCAGTTGTGCAGAAAAGCCATCTTTGGTAATTGATGCGATAATTACCGGCAATGCAATGGCTATAATACCGCCAATGTATGGCAGCATATTTAATAAGGCACCGATTACACCTAATAAAATAGCATATTCAACACCCAGCAATAAAAGTGCAGCCGAGTTCATAACGGCCACCACAAGAGCTTCCAGTAATAGCCCCACCATATAACTTTGTATGGCCGATTTTGTTTCTGTTAAAATATCAGCAACCTTTTCTGTGTTTTTTTCAGCAAACATTTCATAAAAAAAGTTAAGAATAAGTGTTTTGTAAAATAATAAAAGGAACACATAAACGGGTAATAAAAATATCAGTGCCATTGTGCCCAATGCGCTGCCGAGTGCACCTGCAACTACTGTTTTACTATTATCCCATAATTGTGTTAAATCTTGTTGCTGTTTTTTAATACTAAGTTTGAAATTGGCGGCTACCCAGTGTTGTAATTGCGATAAATGCTCGTTAAATTTTAT
The DNA here is from genome assembly GCA_043783135.1 of Ferruginibacter sp. Classification (GTDB taxonomy): domain Bacteria; phylum Bacteroidota; class Bacteroidia; order Chitinophagales; family Chitinophagaceae; genus Ferruginibacter. The sequence goes on from JAYVZR010000200.1 coordinate 9,680, forward strand.
TTTTAACTGAGGCAGATTTTCCCCAAAACTGGTAACCTGGGTAGTAATAAAAAATATAATTCCCCCTACTATAATCAATGCAAGTAATAACGATAAAAAAATTGCCACTACTTTATTTACCCCTTTATTTTGTAATTTGTTTACCACGGGGTTCAATAAAATAGCAAGTATCAGGGCAAAGGAAATAGGCGCTAAAATGCCTTTTAAGGTAAAAAGGGCAAAACAAATAAGCGTCAATCCAAAAATAATAATGGTGGTTTTTAAATAAAAGGGCAAATGCTTTAAAGGGGAAGTCATCAGGTATAATTAATTTTTAGATTATGGCTTAAATAATAATAACATTTATAAAGATAGCCCTATCATTGCTAATAGCGTACCAGTTACAATAAACAGGTGGATATACTGAAATATATTTAATTATGTTAAATCTTCAAATTATTCAGGTTAGGAATAAAACTAAAAAAAATAATTGTATTGTATGGGTTGATGTATATTAAAATGAAACAGTTTTTTTGAAGTATAATATGTATTTTCAACTATCAAAAAAATTAACAAATAAAACAATAGCTCAATAAAGCCATACCAATATTATGAAAAAGAAATCTCAAAAATCAGTAAGAATAGCAGACAGCGATTTTGGTACTAATGAAACTCCCTCAGCAAAAAAGATACCTGATGGGAAAGCCTTGATTTTATATTTACAAAAATGAGGGGTAAATAATTTGTAAAAATGTTTATTGTATCCTTTTGACACAATATTGCACCATCATAATAATATTTCAATACTTTGTGATAGAAATAATACAGGTTGCTATTTTGGTAAATAAATTTTAAACTGCCCTCCTGGCAGAACAAAAAAATTATGCAGGCATATATTGTTGAGGGAATAAGAACACCTATCGGAAATTTTGGAGGAACACTTTCCACTGTTCGTGCCGATGATCTTGCAGCATTGGTTATAAAAAAACTGGTTCAAAAAAATGCCAACATCCCAACAGATGCCATTGATGATGTTATATTGGGATGTGTAAACCAGGCGGGTGATGATAACCGCAATGTGGCCCGTATGGCCTTATTGCTGGCGGGGCTTCCCTACACGGTGCCAGGTGAAACAGTAAACCGTTTATGTGCTTCCGGTATGTCGGCAGTAATTAATGCCGCACGTGCCATATATTCAGGCGATGGAAATATTTTTATTGCAGGTGGTGTAGAAAGCATAACACGGGGTCCCTGGGTTATTTCTAAAACAAGCAAACCATTTGGAACAGAAGCACAAATGTTCGACAGTAGTTTTGGCTGGCGTTTTATTAACCCCCTGATGCATAAAATGTATGGCACCGATGCTATGGGTGTAACAGCAGAAAACCTGGTTGAATTATATAAGATTAGCCGGGAAGACCAGGATCTGTTTGCTTATAATTCACAAATGAAAGCTTCAGCAGCACAAAAAGCTGAAAGATTTGCAGAAGAGATAACCTCTGTAGAAATTACCATCAATAAAAAAGGGACCTCTTTATTTACAGCGGATGAATTTATAAAACCCGCTACCACCATGGAAAAATTGGCACAATTAAAACCAGCATTTAAAAAAGATGGAGGCAGTGTTACAGCAGGTAATTCATCCGGGTTAAATGATGGCGCAGCGGCCATGTACGTAGTTTCAGAGCAGGCGCTTCAGCAATATGGCCTTACACCAAAAGCAAGAATTGTTTCTTCAGCAGTAGTAGGTGTAGAGCCACGTATTATGGGTATTGGGCCGGTAAATGCAACAAAAAAAGCATTGTTAAAAGCGGGTTTAACTTTAGCCGATATGGATATTATTGAATTAAATGAGGCTTTTGCTGCGCAATCAATAGCCTGTATCCGTGCATTGGGTTTGGAAGATAATGACCCCCGAATAAATCCCAATGGAGGTGCCATCGCATTGGGCCATCCACTTGGCATGTCGGGTACACGCATTATTAATACAGCAGTTATGGAACTGCATCAACAACATAAAAAATATGCATTGGCAACAATGTGTATTGGAGTAGGGATGGGGTATGCGGTTATTATAGAAAGGATGTAGTGGTATGTAACATACTTCTTTAAGAGTTTTAAAAAAACTAATTACGCCAATTCGTGTAACCTGCCTGCCGGCAAAGGCAGGTTCGTACTAACCCTACTGATTACATTAAGAAAATGCATAAACGGGACAAGGTACTTTCGCAAGGGTTGGGATAATTTGTCACCCCCCTTACTGCAGGCAAACAAAAACTTAATTGTGCTAATGCATAAGTGCTTTTATGAATTATACAATCAATTCCATCTCCAAAGACAGAGCCCTTCAATCTTTGAGTAGCAAAAGTGGGTTTAGCGAAGAGGGCATCCGCTAACAAAAGTATCAAAAGCACGGCTGGAAAATTAAATATTGCTATAGTACTTATCAGTAGTAGTTTCAATTCGATATTTTCTATTTAGCTTTTTGTTGCTATCTTCAACTTCCATTTTTCAATCGGCACTTGTTCCTGGCTGAAAGGTATAAAATCCCAGCCCTGGGCAAGCTTGGAACGAAGTGCTTTGTTTTGAACAAATTAATTTAACGATTCGATAAATATTCAACAACTAATTGCCATGAACAAAAAAATTGTCTTACCTGTTCTGTTACAACTATTCATCCTTGCCAGTTTTGCTCAGGTTAAAATTAAAAACCTGCTTACAGAAAATCTTACCAATCCAATCGGGCTTGATGTGCAGCAGCCACGCTTTAGCTGGCAGTTAATAAGTGATAAAAGAAATGTTGCACAAATAGCATACGAGCTCACGGTGTCAGAAGGAAAAACTTTCTTATGGAAATCAGGTAAAGTAAACAGCAGCCAGTCTGTACAGGTTTTGTATGCAGGAACTGCATTACAAAGCGGAAAAAAATATACATGGCAGGTAAGGGTTTGGGATAATAGTGGAAAAACTACTTCGTGGAGTGAGCAGGCATCTTTTCAAACAGGATTTTTTACGGTATCTGATTGGAAGGCAAAATGGATTGACGCAGCATTTGAAGAAGAAACTACCCGGCCTGCAATTTTATTTCGCAAACTGTTTAAAGTAAATAAAAAAATTGCAACAGCTACTTTATACATTACGGCTCATGGAATGTACGAAGCGCAACTGAATGGCAAAAAAGTTGGCGATGCGTATTTAACACCCGGCTGGACCAGTTATAAAAAACGCTTACAATACCAGGTGTATGATGTAACAAATATGATAAGTTCAGGTGATAATGCTTTTGGCGCCATGGTTGGTAATGGTTGGTACCGCGGTTACCTGGCATGGGATGACAATAAAAATATTTATGGTAATAAGCTTGGCCTGCTGATGCAATTGAATATAACCTATAGTGATGGTAAAACTGAATCAATTATTTCTGATGAAAATTGGAAATCATCAACGGGCGCCATTAAATCGGTAGAAATATATCATGGCGAAATTTATGATGCAAGAGATGAAAAAGCCGGGTGGTCAGCTGCAGGATATAATGATGCCGCATGGAAGGGGGTTACTTTAGCTTCATACGATTTTAATAATTTAATAGCCACCGAAAATGAACCCGTAACAAAACACGAAACACTTAAAGCAATAAAAGTTATTACAACACCTGAGGGTGACAAAGTGCTTGACTTCGGCCAAAATTTAGTGGGCTGGGTAGTAGTGAAAGCAAAAGGTAATGCAGGCGATAAAATTACTATAAAGCATGCCGAAGTATTGGATAAGAAGGGGAATTTTTATACAGAAAATCTGCGTGCTGCAAAAGCAACAGCAAGCTATATTTTAAAGGGTGGGGCAGAAGAGGTCTTTGAACCACATTTTACTTTTTATGGCTTTAGGTATATAAAAATTGAGGGCTATCCAGGCGAAATAAATCCTGATAATTTTACGGCAGTGGTTTTGCATTCCGATATGAAACCTACGGGTAGCTTTTCTTCATCAAATGCTTTAATCAATCAATTGCAACATAATATACAGTGGGGGCAAATGGGTAATTTTTTAGATGTGCCAACAGATTGTCCGCAACGTGATGAACGCCTCGGATGGACGGGTGATGCACAGGCATTTTCCAGGACGGCTACTTTTAATTTTGGTGTAAATAGATTTTTCTCCAAATGGTTAAAAGACCTTGCAGCCGACCAGGGTGCTGATGGTAAAGTTCCTTTTGTTATA
>JAYVZR010000201.1:0-13860 GCA_043783135.1 Ferruginibacter sp.
AAATGCAATTCGAACACAAGTGTGGTGTACATTAATTGCCCAGTTACTTTTAACTGTTTTACAAAAAAAATCAGCTGTAAAAAAAGCATTTTCAACAGTGGCTACTTTAGTACGCATTCATTTAGTTAGCATGCTGGATGTTTATGAACTATTAAAAAATACAAGTAGAAGTTGGGTTAAAGCAAAAGCTAACAACTCAGTCCAGCCTTCCCTGTTTCCAAAATGAGGGAGGGGCCTTACTTTTAAAAAAAAATACACAACACAGTAAAATCAATACTTTCAGTCGATAAAGATTACGGCTTTAATTTTAGCCGGTTGATAGTGATTCAATATAATTAACCAGTTGTATCAGGGCATCAAATGCATTTGTGGTATAATTAATCTGCATTATAATTTTTTCTGATTACGTTATGGGCATTGACCATATTAACAATACCACTTTTTCGGCTGGCCTCAATCAATTGAGTTAACTGCTGAGGTGTAAGGGGTCTTCCAGGAAGAAAAAATTATCCTCATAATCATCAACTAATGATAACTGCAAATGATTTTGCCGGGCAAAGGCAAGCAGTTTATTTACATTGTCTTTATCAGTATTTTTTAATTGCAAAAGCATAGGTAAATGTATAAATAATATTCTATTTTTTCTTCTATTTTCGCTTTTTAAGTTTCGGTGTGGTAGTTTGTTGCAGGCTTATTTCAGACTACATAAAAACAAAGCAGGGTTTATGCATTATCTTATATTTTACATTAAAAAGGGCAGTATAAGAAAGTAACTAAATTAACAAAGCTGTAATTTTATTACAAAATGAAATATTGTTAAATAGAATGCTGTGTCTAATTATAATGATAAGGATAATTTTGGTTAAATATTTGCAACGACTTTTGTTATTTGCTTTAAATAAAACACCGCAATTATTTTGTAATTTAAAAATCAAAAAGCATTCATGAAATTTTCATTGAAAAATACCTGGTCAATAATTAAACAATCCTTTTCGGATTTTATAGATAATAAGGTTTTAAAACTGAGTGCGGCACTGGCATTCTATACCATTTTTTCATTGCCCGCAATGCTCATCATAGTTATTGCTGTAAGTGATGTTTTTTATGGCCGTGCAGCCATTGAAGGTTCGTTATATAAAGAAATTGCCGCGTTTGTAGGAGCTGAGGTGGCCCTGCAGATACAGAATACTATCCGCAGTGCTGCTTTATCAAAAACCAGTTTTTTTGCAACGATGGTGGGTGTTATTACCTTACTGGTAGGTGCCACCAGTGTATTCAGCGAAATACAGGATTCCATTAACCATATCTGGAAATTAAAAGCCAAGCCACGCAAAGGAATGGGCTTTTTAAAAGTGCTTATTAACCGCCTGCTTTCTTTTTCCATTGTGGTTAGCCTTGGTTTTTTATTATTGGTATCACTTCTTATTAACGGGGTGATGGATGCACTTATCGACCGCCTTACCCAGCTTTTTCCCGGATTAAAAGTGATGTTGGTATATGTGTTTAATATTATCCTCACTTTTAGCATTACCACTTTATTATTTGCCATTATTTTTAAAGTATTGCCCGATGCCCGTATAAAATGGAAGCATGTACGGGCAGGTGCTTTTACAACCGCAATACTTTTTATGGCAGGAAAATTTTTGATAGGGTTTTATTTGGGGCATAGCCGGCTTTCTTCTATTTATGGAACGGCCGGTTCTGTAATTGTAATGCTGTTATGGGTATACTACTCTGCTATGATATTGTATTTTGGGGCAGTTTTTACACATGTATATGCCACACATAGCGGGTCAAGAATTTATCCCAATAGTTATGCGGTTTGGGTACAGGAAATAGAAATAGAGTCTTTAAAGTCTATACAGGAGCAACCAGAAACAAAAGAAGTTATAAAAATAACTGGTACAGCAACAGAGCTATAAGGTTTTTGTAACTACATCCGCTTTCTACAGTTTTCCCATCTATCTGTTTAACTATCAATTAAAAATTAAGCCGTTACAAAAGGCCCTGGCTTAAAGAATTTATATATGTATACAATAAAATTTTGTTGAATTACGTTTATACTTCGGCTAAGTGGTAAATCAGCATTTGATCTAATAGCAGCATTGCTATCCATGTAAAGTGATGCTTAAAAAGTTCTGTGCTGATTATTTTACTACAAATATGCCTTTTCCAATTTCCTTTTCCTTTTTAATCGTTTAAAACCAAAATGAGCAAGACGAAATGTATTGAATAATACATTAGTCGAAAATAGCCTGTACTCATCAGGGATCAAAAGTTTTTTGATATTTAAAAGTTCAAGCGGTATCCTATACAAACCTTAAACTATTAGATAACATTCAAAAAATTTAAAAATGGAAAAGATTATTACAAAAATTCAAAGTAGTTCAAAAAGAGAATTACTTATTGCATCATTCGGCGTAATGCTGTTTAGTGCTTCAACTGTTTACCTTTGTGCTTACATGGTCACAGCAGGATAACAAAATTTAGCTGGCGTAAGAGAAGTCTTATGCCAGTTTTTTATTTCTTCAAACTATAAATAATTCTTCTAACGCAATTCAATAAAAAGAAAGAGGTCTGGAAAAATTCCAAGCCTCTTTTATCTTTTAAGTATTCTATAATCCTTATATTTTAATTAGCTGAATAAGCCACCTTTTTTTAATTCCTGTACGCCTTCGCCAATTAAAAAACCATTTTGATAAATCATTATTTTATAAGTTCCCTGGTGAAAAACTGTACCGGGAACAAAAGCAAATTCTACATTCTTCTTTTTAGCGGTTTCAATTTCTACAGGCAATTTTGCTGTGTAGTTTTTATCACCGTCTTCACGTGTGGTAAACATTCCTGTTCCGTTTGAAAGTGGCTTTCCATCAGGGCCAATTACCACTACATATACATCTGTTGAACCGGGTTCTGCAATACGGTTGCTAACATCAAAGTTTACTAAAAATTTGTCTACACGTTTTGCAGTTGTAGAAACTTTTTCTTTACCATTACTTTTTATATTTAACGGTGTAACAACAATATTAAATGCATTTAATGTAGAAGCAACATCAACTTCTTTTATAAGGCTGTCTTTTACTGTTGTTGTTGCAGCAAGGTCTTGTGTTACTTTTTCTTTTTCCTGAGTCAACACAGTTTTTTCAGCGGTTAATGTTCCATTTTCCTGTGTAAGCTTTGCTATATCCTGCTCATACGCAGAAATTTTATCATTCAATGAAGCAATCAATGTTTTAGCCCTTGCCAATTCTGAAGCTATTACACTTTTCTTATTTAAAATACTGCGTATCTCTTTTTTTACTTTCGCAATATCTGTCTGTTTTGCTGTCAGCTCTTTATTTAAATTAGTATTTACGGTTGCTGCAGAATCAAGCCTTGCAAGTGATACATCAAAGCTTTTCTGAATATTGCTTTTTTCATCAGTCACTTTTACAATTTGTGTTTCTTTTTGCTGGATGGTTTCAGTAGTTTGACTTTTATCGTAAGTCACATAACCACCAAAGCCTACCAGGCAGGCAGCAAGTACACCAATAGCAGCATTTTTACCATTATTTTTACGAAGCATTTGTTTCACATTTTCTTCAGAAGAAAATAAATCGTTTGAAGTATACATAATAATTGTTTTTATGATTAATAAATTAAATAGCTTTTAAAATTGTTTTGATAAAATATAATCTTGGTACCAATGCCATTATTTCCAAAACCGTGCCACTATAAAATTTATTTGCCTTGGCCGCATAAAAACTGGCCCCGTTACTGAATGGCCATTAGTATGCCAACCGATTGTATTTGTATATGAAATTTGAAATAAAGTATTAATAACCTGCTGGTTAAAATTAATATGTTAAAGTTTATACAACGTATAATTAACTAATAACAATTTCAAGAGATTGTGGGGTATTCCTTAATTCAACAAGAATAAAATTTTATTAAATGATTTTATACCCACCTGCATCTAAAATTGTAAAACCGGTATTATTACCAGCTTTACAATACAAATAATAGTTTACTCTTTATCAAAAACTTATACCCGCCCCCAGTTTAAATCCCTGGTTGTATGATTTTGTATTTTGTGCCGCATCTATTTTGGATAAGCCACGATCGTACCAAGCCGTAAGTCTGATGCCATTGGTAAACTGGTAACCAATACCTGCTGTTATAGCTGCATCCCAGCGGTTAAGCTGACTGGTAATATCTATATTGCCCTGGTATAAATTAATACCTGCAATGCTTGCGTTAGTTACGACTTTTGCAGTGGTTAAATAAGATAGCTGAGGGCCGGCAAAAACCTGAAATCCCTTAAAATTTGCTTTTAGCAGCAAGGGCATTTCAATATAAGCTGAATGTAATGCAGCCCCTGCATTGGCACTTAAAATATCAAAATCCTTCACTGAATAGGAACCGGTGATGGCATAGCCTTTTGTTGAATAGTACAATCCAGGTTCAACAGATAAATTATTTACAACAACAATGTTCGCAAACCCACCACCATAAAAACCGGTAACCGGTCTTGTGCTTATAATTCCATTGGTAAAATTTAAAACCTTATCAAGGCTAGCGGCAGCATCGCCTTCAATACTGTACGAACTAACACCTGCGCTTATCCCATAATGAATGCGTTGCGCAAAGGAAGCAGTGGATATCAACAAAACAATAACAGGTAGAAGTATATTTTTCATAATCATGGGCACCGGGTTTTACAGCCGTTGCAATGATGGGAATGAAAATGGCAGGAAAAGATTAATACGGTTTCGGTAAGTTTTTGTTAAAGCCCTATATGAACGAAAATAAATAAATCGTCTTATTGAGCAGGTGCAATCCACTTTGAATCTTTATTAAAATATTGCCATAAAAAGGCTGATACTTTTCTTGTAAGTACCCAAGCCTCATTATTAGTATCCCAACTCAGGTCTTTATTGTTCTTTGTAAAAATGCTTACGATATAGGGATTCGTTTTGCTGTTTACATACATCACTTCGCTGCGGCTTTCATCTACAGCGCCATTTTTATCGGCAATAAAAATACCAGGCGGCACCTGGCTCATGGCCTCTTCATCCCAATACTGGCGGCCTAATAAGCGCAGCATTTTTTCGCTTGAAGCCTTACTTAAAATATCACCATTTACAATTCTTTCCATGAAGCTTTCCATTTCATGGGGTGTTGTTTGTCCCCAGCCATATTGGTTTCTGGCTTCCTGCCTTCCGGGTGTTCGGCTGTTTACACGGGTGGCTTTAAAACCAAGACTGTCCAGTATTTCATTGATGCGTACACCTCCACCTGCAAGGCTTTGCAGCCAAAGGCTTGCCGTATTATCACTGGTAGTCAGCATCAGCATCATTACTTTACTTAACTCAATTTTTTCACTATTTTTAAAAGAGCCCAAAATATCTTCTCCTTCATACAACAAAGAATCTTTGTATATCAATTGCTGGTGATATTGTAAAACTCCTTTTTCTATTTTATCCATAATACCGGTAAGGATAGAAATTTTTACGATACTTGCTGTTGGAAAAACTGTATCAGCATTTATCGAAACTATTTTATTATGTTTCAGGTCGTGTATATAAATACCGATATCTCCATTAAACCCTTTGATAAGATTTTCAATTTGCTTTTGCAAATTTTTATCTGTTTTTTGCGCCATTGCTATTACAGGAATCAGCAGGCATAGAAATAAAAGTTTTTTACCCATAAAATTTATTAGTGCGTTGAAGTTAGGGTTTTATATTATTTTGTGGCTCTAAAAGAAAATGGAAAATTAGAAAAAACCAAAATTTTGCTACCTATTTCATTAAGAGTGATACAAAATTTGTGACATTAGTTTAATTTTTAAAATATGGATCTTAAAAAAGAAGCTGCCCGGAAAGCCATAACCTTTATTAAAAATAAAAGCACAATAGGATTGGGCGCAGGTTCTACTATTGCCTTTATGGTTGAATTTTTAGCAGAAGCAGCAAAAAAAGGACTAGAGTTAAAATTGCTGACATCTTCATTTACTACACACCAGTTATTATTACAAAATGGATTTGCAGTTCAGGCTATTACTGATGTTGCGGAGATTGATATTTATTTTGATGGCTGTGACCAGTTCGACAAAGATTTGAATGCATTAAAAAGTGGGGGTGGCATCCATACCCGTGAAAAATTACTGGCATCAATGGCCAAACAATTTATATTGGTAGGCGATGAGGCAAAATATTCAGAAAAGCTGAGTACTGCATTTCCGTTGGTGGCTGACTTATTGCCAGAATCATACCGTTATGTTTTGACAACTATACAAAAACTATTTCCGGCTGTAAAAACAATACTGAGGATAAGTAATAAAAAAGATGGTGCTGTTATTACAGAAAATGGCAATTACCTGATAGATTGCTGGTTTACAAATTGGCCAGATCTTGGATTGCTTAATACACAGCTTAAAACTATTACAGGTGTAGTGGAAACTTCTTTATTTTACCAGCTTGCAGATAATGCAATCATTGCGGGAAAAGACGGAATCAGGATTCTGCAAAAAAATGGGGAATAAATTACTTGCCGGTATAATACATCATTTTAAAATATGCACATAACTAAAAACATAATAATACCCGGATCAGGAAATTTGCCGATGGCACTGGATATTTTCTTTAAAGATGATGGAGAAAAAAAGCCGGTAGTAATTTATGTGCATGGCTTTAATGGATTTAAAGACTGGGGTAATTTCGATCTGGTTGCCCAAAGATTTTCGGCAGCAGGTTTTGTTTTAGTGAAATTTAATTTTTCACATAATGGCACAACACCCGGACAACCTGAAGAATTTGCTAATCTGGAAGCATTTGGCAATAATAATTATTCAAAGCAATTGCAGGATCTTGGGTTGGTTATTGATTGGGTTGTTGATCCATTGAATAGCTATCATTCTGCAATCGATACCAGCAAAATTTCTTTGATTGGTCATAGCATGGGTGGTGGTATTGCAATATTGCAGGCTGCAAATGATAACCGTATAAAAAAATTAATAACATGGGCAGCCATTAGTGAATGTAAAACTCCCTGGGGCAACTGGCCAGCAAAAAAAATACAGCACTGGAAAGAAACCGGCGTTGAATATTATACCAATGCACGTACAAATCAGCAAATGCCACTCTATTACCAGTTGTACGAAGACTATGTGCAAAATCAGCAAAAGCTGGATATACAAAAAGCGATCAACAGCCTGAACATTCCTATATTAATTTGTCATGGAACATTTGATATTTCGGTGCCGGTAGAAAAGGCAATTGAATTAAAAAGCTGGCAGCCTGCCGCTCAATTATTTACAGTAGAGAGCGATCATGTATTTGGGCGAAAACATCCATGGAAAGTAAATGAATTACCTGTAGAAATGGATGCTGTTATAAAAGCAAGCATACAGTTTTTAGGATAATTTTTTTTGTTTCGAAGGTTCAATTGCGGCAGCTATAAAATTGACCGTTCTTTTTTGTAACTTGATAAGATAATTAAATCAATAATCTATGATTACTGAAGCATTCACCTGTTTGGCAAAAGAAATGAATGATTATTTCATCAGGAGTTTTGCATTAGCAGAAGACTGCGTAATAGTGTCTGCTATCAGCAACTCCGATGGAACAATTGCCACAAATACTGCAAACAAAATTGTTATTACCTTGGTAAATATCCAGGAAGATGTTGCTATAAAAAATAATATTGGCATTCGTAACCGTACACTTCCTGATTTGCCCGTTGCTGAAAGTTTAAACCTGTATTTCATCATTGCCGCCAACTTTCCCAATTATAAAGAATCACTGCAATTTATTTTTAATGCCATCAACTTCCTGAAACAAAAATCGATATTTACTCCATCTGAAACAAACGGTCTTACGGAAAACATAGAAAAATTTATTATCGAAATGGTAAACATGCCCACAGAAAATGTGCTTCACCTATGGGCGGGCCTGGGAGCCGGTTACATGCCATCCGCAATATACAAAATGAGGTTGTTTTACAAAACCATTACGCCCCGGTAAATGTAGTTTTTTTAATGAGCAGCTTCTTTTTTTTAACAGATTCTTTTTTCAGTGAAACAGTTTTGTTAGATTACATAATAATTGTAAAAACGACACTTAAGCCATTTAAAATGAAAATTGCTAAACACCTCCCTGGTAATTATTTACCAGTCATGCATTTGTTTGTATTTATTTGTTTGCTTGCCTCCTGTAATAATGCAGGTTCAGATAAAACAATAAAAGCAGATAACAAACCAGACAGCCTTACTGAACAGCAAAAGCACCTTCCAGAAAATGCCTTGAAGGGGCTTACTATTGCACCGGGTTTGGAAGTACATGCTTTTGCTACCGAACCAATGTTAAAAAATCCCACAGATATTGATGTAGATGAACGTGGCAGGGTTTGGGTTTGCGAAGCATATAATTACCGGCCGGCTATCAATGGCAATCCTACGAATGCCCTGGGCGACCGAATTATGATATTGCAGGACAATGATGGCGATGGAAAAGCAGATACGGCAAAAGTATTTTACCAGGGGCCGGAAATAAATGCGCCACTCGGTATTTGTGTGTTGGGCAATAAAGTGATTGTTTCCCAAAGCCCCAACGTATGGATATTTTACGATGATAACGGAGATGATAAAGCCGACCGTAAAGAATTATTATTTACCGGCATAAAAGGCGAGCAGCACGATCATGGCGTACATGCATTTACGTTTGGTCCAGATGGAAAATTATATTTTAATATGGGCAATGCCGGTGAAACACTGAAAGATAAAAATGGCAAAGATGTGAGGGACCAGGATGGTGATGTAATTGGTCAAAAGAAGTATAAACAGGGAATGGTTTTTCGCTGTGATTTGGATGGCTCGCATGTAGAATGTTTGGGCAATAATTTTCGCAATCCTTATGAAGTGGCTGTTGACAGTTATGGCACTTTATGGCAAAGCGATAATGACGATGATGGCAACCGTGGCACAAGGATAAATTATGTAATGCAATACGGTAACTATGGTTATACCGATGAAATGACCGGCGCAGGCTGGCAGGCAAACCGTACCAATGTAGAAGATTCTGTACCGCTGAAACACTGGCATCTAAATGATCCTGGCGAAGTGCCCAATCTTTTGCAAACTTATGCAGGCTCGCCAACAGGCATTATTGTTTACGAAGGCTCCTTATTACCGTCACAGTTTCATAACCAGATAATACATTGCGATGCAGGGCCCAATGTGGTACGTAGCTACCCCGTTACAAAAAGCGGCGCAGGCTACAGGGCAGAAACAGTCAATATTTTAAAGGGCGATAAAGATCAATGGTTTCGCCCTGCTGATGTAACAGTTGCACCTGATGGTTCGCTGATTATTGCAGACTGGTACGATCCCGGCGTGGGTGGCCATGCAGCAGGTGATCAAACACGTGGAAGGATTTACAGGGTGGCCCCGCCTGCATCAAAATATATTATTCCAAAACAAGATTACAGCACACCGCAAAGTGCTATCACTGCTTTGCAAAATCCTAATTTAGATATCCGATATCATGCCTTTGCTGCTTTACAGCAAATGGGTTATAAGGCAATTCCGGAGCTGGAAAAATTCTGGATAAGTGCGCAGGATCCACGCATGGCTGCAAGAGCATTTTGGGTACTGGTAAAAATGCCAAAAGCAACTGCACAAAAATATATTCAGCAGGCAATCAAATTGAACAATCCCGATTTACGCATCACTGGCATCAGGGCTGCTGTAGAATTAAATATGGATATTATTGGTGTGGTAAGTGCGTTAGTGCATGATGCTGATCCACAGGTACGCCGTGAATGTGCGCTTGCATTGCGACACAATAAATCGGCTGAAGCAGCTGAACTATGGGCAACACTTGCCATGCAACATGATGGCAAAGACCGCTGGTACCTTGAAGCGCTGGGCATTGGTGCAGACAGGCAATGGGATAAATTTTTTACTACATACCTGGCCATGGTAAAAGATCCTTTGCAACACAATGCAACGACAGATATTGTATGGCGGGCACGTACCGATAAGGCGGTGCCTTATTTAGCGATGCTTGCAGCTGACAGCAAACAGCCTTTGCAAAACAGGTTGAGGTATTTCAGGGCATTTGATTTTAACCCCGGCCCGGCAAAATCTGCATTATTATTAAAGATGATTGCTGATAACAGCAGCAATGATATTGCCTTAAATAAACTGGTGCTGCATGCACTTGATATAAAAACCGTAACAAATTCTGCCGTTGCACAAAAAGCATTGACCGAGGTATTGCAGTCAGTAAACGGAACGGATGAATATATTGAACTCGTAAGCCGCTACGAAATAAAATCACAAAATGAAAACCTGTTGCAGCTGGCAATCACTAAGCCGCATGAATCTGTTGGCAAAAATGCCGCTGGTTTATTATTGAATCTTGGCGGAAGTAAATTAATCTGGAACGTCATCAACGGAAAAGATTCTGCACAACAGAATAATTTGCTCGCAGCGTTGGCAGGTGTTGGCAGCAAAGAATCAATTGATATGCTGCAAACAATTGCTTTATCAAACAAATATGATATGGCTTTAAGAAAACAGGCAGCACATAAAATTGGCAATAGCGGGAGCGGTGAAGACAGGGTGCTTGCCATTTTAAAAGATAAAAAAGTACCCGCCGAATTAATACCCGATGTTGTTGCCAGTGTAAACAGTGCATGGCGTGGATCTGTACGTTCAGAAGCAGCCAGTTATTTACCCGATGATGGCAAAAATAAAACAGTTAAACCTGCACCCACCATGCCGGAACTGATTGCGCTTAAAGCCAGTGCAGAAGAAGGTAAAAAAATATTTGCAGCAACCTGTGCTGTTTGCCACAAGATAAATACTACCGGCTACGATTTTGGCCCGGGCCTTTCTGAAATTGGTTCCAAGTTGCCCAAGGAAAGCCTGCTGGAAGCAATCGTTCATCCATCAGCCGGTATTGGTTTTGGTTACGAAGGATGGGTATTAAAAATGAAAGATGGTTCTACCTTGTCTGGTATTATTTCAAGCAAAACAGAAACAGATATTGATATTAAATTTCCCGGCGGCTCACAACAGCAAATAAAAACTGCCAATGTATTAGCCATGACGCAAATGAAACAATCCATGATGACAGAAGGTTTGTATGAAAATATGTCGCCACAGGATTTGGCCAACCTGTTGGAATATCTTGAAGGGTTGAAGAAAAAATAATTGAATTAACTTAACTGTTATCTACAACCTAATGACGACTGTAAATAAAATATTATCAATCTTTTGTCTTTTGATGCTTTTAGGCTGTAATAATCAGATTAACAAAAAAGAATCTACAACGATAGCAGCACCCAATGAAGTGGTCTGCAATCCTTATTTTCAATTTGATAAAATAGACCACTACTTTTTAAATATCGAAGAAGAAAAACTTTGGAATATAGAGCAAAAGAAAAAAAAGACAGCAAATGAAAAAAAGCAGCTAGAACTTCTCATCAAGTATACTCCAGATAAATTATCCGACACAGCGGTTTTAGATAATATTGATAAATTAGACTTTATAAGAAAAGAAATTTCTGCAGATAAATTCAATCAGATAAATGAAATTTTTTGCCAAAGAAAACACAAGGAAGTTACAGCTTCGGCTTGTATTGCTATTTATCGGGACATTTTAGTTTTTAAAAAAGAAAATAAAATTATTGGGACTGCCAAACTTTGTTTTAGTTGCGATCAATGTGTAATTACAGGGACAAGGTTAAATACAGAAGAATTTGGTCAATCAGGCGACTACGGAAAACTATACAAGCTGCTGCACTGACACTAAGGATAGCAGAGAGTTAATTATTAACTCTAATTGAAAACATGCAAACAATAAAAAATCAACCCAATGTGTGCAAAAAAAATTCAAGCAGCAAAACCGGCATCACGGCAAATTTCCAGAAGGTCATTTATAAATATGACTGGTCTTGGGGTATTAAGCGCTGCTGTACTTCCTTCAGTAGTTTTATCTGGTTTTAAAAATGCTTCTTCAAAGGACCCGGCTAAAATTGCATTGCAACTTTATACAGTGCGTAATGAGCTTAAAAAAGATATGGCAGGTACTTTGCAGAAAGTAGCAGACATAGGATTTGAAGCGGTGGAAACTGCTTTTTGGCCAGACAATATCTCAATAAAGCAGGCGGGCAAATATTTAAAAGATGCAGGGTTAGTGGTATCATCAGCACATGTTGAATTACCGGTTGGTGATAAAAAACAGTCCATGCTTGAAATAGCAGAAACATTCAACTGCAAAAAAATGATCTGGCATGGATGGCCGGAAGATAAGCGGTACAGCACCATTGAGGGAACAAAGGAACTTGCAGAGATGTATAATGAGGCCAATCATTTTGCAAAATCCAACGGGTTACAATTCGGGCTCCACAATCATTGGTGGGAATACAGGAACAAAGTTGGTGACCGTTATGTGTACGAAGTGTTGCTGGATACAGTTGAACCCGACATTTTTTTTGAGATTGATACCTATTGGGTAAAAGTAGCCGGATATGACCCGGCAAAAATTGTTGAAAAATTTGGGAAAAGAGCACCCCTGTTGCACATAAAAGATGGCCCCGCAAAATGGAATGATTCTTTACCAAAAGATAACCCTGACCCGATGGTAGCAGTTGGAAAAGGAACTCAAAATTTTCCCGCCATTGTTAAAGCTGCCAATGGAAATACCGAATGGATGGTTGTTGAGATGGATGTAACTGTCACAGATGTATTTACTGCTATTGGGGAAAGTTATTATTACCTCGTAAAAAATGGTTTTGCAAAAGGCAAAAAGCGTGTTTGATGTGGAATTGAAAATTCCTATGCATTAGTAATAACAAAAAAAGTAAAAACCATTGGTTTCAAAAATAATAGTAAAATGTGTAGTGGTTATTATTTATTTTAGTTTTTAAAATAATTGTATGCCAGCATCCTCCCCATTAAACCAGTTTCTACAATGGGAAAAAGAAATCCCCAATGATATTTTTTTACGCCAGCCATTTAATGGCCAATGGAAAACATGGACATGGTTAGCAGCGGGAATCGAATGCAGAAAGATGGCACATGCATTACAATTAACTAGTTTGCCTGCAGGCAGTCATGTCGGGTCAAAAAAAGTATCTGCAAAAAACTAGGCCTTTCAAAAGCTTCCACTATTCTTTGCGGTGCTGCTCCTATTGGGATTGACCTGTTGCTTTGGTTTGAAAAATTGGGTATTAAAATTTTGGTAGTTTATGGCATGACGGAAGATTGTGTGTACAACCATATTGAAAGACCGAATGATTACAGGCTTGGTTCTGTTGGCAAACCACTGCCAGGACTGCAAACAAAAATTACTGTCGAAGGTGAAATAAGATTAAAAAGCAAAGGCAACATGAAGGGCTATTATAAAGAACCTTTATTAACATCTGAAGCATTTGATGAAGAAGGTTATTTGAAAACAGGTGATATGGGCGAATACGATGCCGATGGATTTTTATTTATCACCGGAAGGGTAAAAGACCAATTTAAAACAAATAAAGGAAAATATATTTCCCCCAGCCCTATCGAAATAAAACTAATGGAGAATACAGATATTGAACCGGTATGTGTAGTTGGTATGGGTATTCCCCAGCCCATTGCATTAATTAATTTATCAGAAGCGGGTAAACTAAAAACGCACATTCAAATAAAAGAAAGTTTAGCTGCTTCGCTTGTTTCGTTAAACACTTCGCTGGAAAAATTTGAAAGGCTGGAAAAAGCCGTAGTCATAAAAGAAAACTGGACCATTGAAAATGATTTATTGACTCCTTCGTTAAAAATAAAAAGAAACCTTGTTGAAAAAGGCCTGTATCCATTTTACCCAAAATGGTTTA
>JAYVZR010000202.1:0-5307 GCA_043783135.1 Ferruginibacter sp.
CCCGGAATAAAATATCCCAGTTCATCCTGGCCTCCTACATAAATGCGGTTATCGGCTCCAATTTGTACCGCCCTTACAATTGTTTTGTTGGGGAGTGGATAAACATTCCAGGACCGGCCATCAAAACTCAGCAGCCCTTCATTGTTGGCTATATAGATAACCCCGTTTTTATCCTGCCTGATATCCCAGTTTTGCAAACCGGCATTGTAAGAGTGTTTGGAATAATTAATAACATCTGGAAAGCCAATTGTATTTTGACTAATTGCAGAGAAAGGTAAAAAAATAAGAAAGAGTATTTTTTTCATATCTGCGCCTCTGTTATTTGTGTGAAAGTACAAACAAATAGATTGATGTAGTATTGATGTAGAGGTTTTAGCTTTAAAACCAGTGATTTGTAATAACAGATGTAGTAATGAAGTGTCTGTTTATTTTTTATTTGTGAAAATGTAAAATATTTTTATGCTTTAGAATAATGTCAAAATTCTACAATATTATTTTCTATCATCATTACTAACAAAAACGATTGTTTATGAAATTAAAACTTGCATTACTGCATGCTGTATTTCTCCTTTGCAGCATCTTCAACCTTGCTTTTGCACAAGAAACCCGGGTAACGGGAAAGGTAAAATCCAAATCATCGGGCGAACCAATTGCTGGTGCTACAGTAAATGTAAAAGGCACCAAGCTGGCAACGGCAACCGACCAGCAAGGCAACTTTTCCATCGATTCTAAGAAAGGCTCTACCCTGATAATAAGTTATCTGGGTTCAAAAACTTCAGAATATAAAATTTGGAACATTACTACCGGCATTGAAGTACTCATGGAAGAAAGTGCTGCCATTTTAGATGATGTAATTGTAATAGGGTATGGCACACAAAAAATAACTAAAGTATCCGGTGCAATTTCTACAGTTAAAGGTGCCGACATAGAAAAACTAAATCCTGTGAGGGCTGAAGATGCCCTGCAGGGAAGGGCTTCCGGCGTTACTGTAATTTCCACCGGTTCCCCCGGTGCCAAACCTACTGTATTAATAAGGGGTATCCCTTCTTTTTCCGGTACCGATCCGGTAGTTATTGTTGATGGCTCTATTCAAACGTTGGACGATCTTAATTCAATTAATTCAGTAGATATAGAATCAATCAATGTGCTGAAAGATGCAGCAACAACTGCCATATATGGTGTTAAGGGTGGAAATGGAGTAATTGTTGTAACTACTAAAAATGGCAGAAGAAACCAAAAAACTGAATTTACATTAAGTAGTAATTATGGAATGCAGGAAGTACTAAAAACAATTGGTGTATTAAATGCAAGTGAATATGGGGCTATTATAAATGAGGGAAGCACAGTTGCCGGAGGCGATGTAATATTTAACGATTTATCAAAATTGGGAACAGGGGTGAACTGGCAAAATGAAATTTTTAAAAAGTCTGTGCTCCAGTCTCATTCCATTACTGCTAAAGGGGGCAGTGAAAAAATGACGTATTTTCTTTCCGGTGGCTATTTAGGCCAGGATGGTATTGTAGGCGGAGGGGATAAATCATATTTTAACAGGGTAAATGGTACTGCTAATCTATCTTTTGATTTAACTTCTAAAATAAAGTTTATTGCTAATACCAGCTATACCAATATAAAAGGAGCCAATGTAGCTGAAAATGGTATCAACAGTGTTATTGCAAATGCATTAAATTTTGATCCAACAGTTGCTAAATTTAATACTGACCCAAGCGTTTATGGTAAATATGGAACTAGTAAAACAATTTTATCAGAAATATTTAACCCACTTACCCAGTTAGACGATACCTACAATAAGTCTAACACAAATAAATTATATGGAAAATTAGAATTTCAGTATGATGTACTGAAGAATCTTAAGCTTACAGCCCGGTATGGTTATACCAACGTGGATATAACTGGGAAAAATTTTAATCCCTTATCATATTATGGTGATGCCCATATTAACTCACAATTGAATTCCCAAGGTGATACAATCCCGGGAAGGGGTGCCCACAACAGTGTATCTCAGTACAAGACCAATTTCTATAATTATACTTTTGAAACATTTGCCAACTATAATTTTAAAATAAACAATGCCCATCATTTTGAAACAATACTTGGGTTTTCAATGGCGAAAAATACAGGAAACTCCTTAAGTGGTTCACGACAGGATGTGCCTTTTAATTCCTGGCAATTTGCGGATATATCTTCCGCTCAGGGCACCACTACTAACTCCGGCATTGGTGTGGGTTCTTTCCAATATGAAAGAAAAAACCTTTCTTATTTCGGAAGGATAAACTATGATTACCGTGATAAATATTTAGCATCTTTCTCAGCAAGACAGGATGGTTCCTATGCTTTTGGTACCAATAATAAATTTGCCAATTTTTTTGCCGGTTCTTTGGGTTGGTTAGTTTCAAATGAATCATTCTTCAAACCTGGTTTTATTGATTATTTAAAGATTAGGGGAAGTTATGGTTCTACAGGTAATGAAAATGTAACCCCTCAATATCAAAGAATTTCAACAGGTGTTTACGAATATGGGGCAGGTAACAACACAGGCTACCCTTTTGGCAGCAACCCAACTTCTATAGGATCAACAGTTGCCTCATTTAAAAACGATGGATTAAAGTGGGAGAAACAATTACAAGCAAATGCTGGCTTTGATTTGAGATTTTTTAAAAATAAATTTTCATTAACGGCAGATTACTTCCAAAAAAATATCAGCGGACTTTTGTTTGTGCCTTCTTTTTCATTGTATCTCGGTACAGCGGCATTGCCTACAGTTAATATTGGTAGTACAAAAACAACTGGTTTCGAATTAAACCTTGGATATTCAGATAATATTGGTAAGGAAGTAAAAATAAATACAAATCTCAATTTTTCTACGGCCAAAAATCTTGTTACAGAATCTGCTACCGGTCAGAATACTGTGCAAGGGGGTTATTATGGTATTCCCACATATAGTGTTACCCGTTTTGAAAAAGGATATACACCCGGTTATTTCTACGGATATAAAACTGATGGCTTATTTCAATCGCAAGCAGAAATTTCAAAAAGTGCCATTCAGCCAAATGCACATCCAGGCGATATCCGTTTTGTGGATGTAAATAAGGATGGCAAAATCGATGATAATGACAGGACAAAAATTGGGGATCCTTTTCCAAAATTTACAATTGGCTGGAGCTTCTCTGTAGATTTTAAAGGGTTTGATTTAAACACATTTGTATATGCTTCTGTTGGAAATGATGTGTACAGGGCTTACGAAAGAAATTTAAACTATACTAATAAATTCCGGGGTGTTTTAGCCAGGTGGACAGGAGAAGGAACTACCAATGATGCAAATAACCCAAGGTTTTCATTTAAAGATGAGAACCTTAATACAAGGGCATCAGACCGGTATATAGAGGATGGTTCATTCGTAAAGATTAAAAATATTCAGCTCGGCTACACGTTGCCTTCATCTGTTTATCAAAACAAAATTTTCAGCAGAATACATGTATATGCCCAGGTAAAAAACGCTTACACCTTTACCAAATACACCGGCTTCGACCCGGAAATATCCGGCGGCATACTTAATTCAGGGGTTGATAGAGGTGCCTATCCGCAAGCAAGGACATATTCAATAGGGATTGATTTCAAATTTTAATCAAAATAAAAACTGCACTTACATGAAAAATATAAAATATTTTATAAACATTGCCGGTATCATACTTATGGCATCGGCATGCCGAAAATTTGTGGATTACAATCCCAAAGATGATTACCAAATTACCGCAGCAGATTATTTAACCAAACCGGATGATTATCAGAAAATGGTTGTAGGTGTTTATTCACCGCTCCAGTGGCTGTGGTCTAATACAGTTATTGGCGATGTTGCCTCAGATAATTCTGTATCAGGTGGAGAAAACCCATCAGATCAAATTGGTTTTCAGCAAATAGACGACTATACAATTGTTGCTAACAACAGCTATCTCACTGAAGCATGGAAAGGATGTTATGAGGGAATAAACAGGGCGAATTATTTGCATGAAAATAAAAACAAATTGGATTTTGCAGGTAAGGAAGCGCTATATGGCGAAGTTTATTTTTTAAGGGCTTATTATTATTTTGAATTGGTAAAATTATTTGGCGATGTACCTCTATTTGTTGACAAGCGGTTAACCGCAACCGATTCAAAAACTTTTCAAAGAGCACCCAAAGCTGATGTATATAAACAAATTGAGGCAGACCTTGCAAGTGCCATATCAGTACTGCCAACTGTTAATCTGCAAAAGGGAAGGGTAACGAAATATGCTGCACAAGCCTTATTGGGCAAAGTGTTATTGTTTCAAAATAAATTTGATGATGCCGCAGCCATGCTGGAAAATGTGGTGCAGGGGCCATTTGATTTAGTAACAAATTACGGTGATATTTTTTTACAGGCTGGCGAAAATGGGATTGAATCTGTTTTCGAAATTCAATATACCAATCAAAGTCCTGAACATGGTTTCGACAACCCTGGCGTAGGCAGGGGGCAAGGTAATTTAGCTGTGCAAGTTTGTGGAATCAGAAACTTAAATGGTACTACTGAAATGCCTTACTCAGTGGGATGGAGTACTAATTTGCCCACAGCAGATCTGGCAAATGCTTTTACAGCAGGTGATAAAAGAAAAGACGTAACAGTATTGGATATTGAAGCTTACAAAGCTGCTCATCCAAATTATAATATTACATACGTGGTGGCACCCTATAAAAATACCGGGCTGTATAATCAAAAATATTTACCAAGAAAAGGTGAATCCGCAGGTGCCGTAGAATTAAATTACCTGAATAATTTAAGAACTATCCGTTATGCTGATGTGTTGCTGATGGCCGCAGAAGCCAACAACAGAGCCACCTCGGCCAATGATACAAAGGCACAGGGTTATTTAAACAAGGTACGCCAGCGTGCCTTTGGAGATGCGTTGCACAATGTTACTTCCACCGGGGTTACTTTAAAACAAGCTATTTGGGATGAAAGAAGACTGGAACTGGCAATGGAAGGTGACCGTTTTTTCGACCTGGTGAGAACAGCACAGGCTGCTACTAAAATTACAGGGTTTGTTGTTGGTAAAAACGAAGTGTTCCCATTACCACAGGAAGAAATTGACATATCAGGATTGACTCAAAACCCAGGATATTAATCAGTATCCCTAAAGGGAGTTTGAGCATTTTTTTAATTGTAAAATAAAATATTATGAAATCATTGAAATATATTTTCAGCATGGCACTTTTACTAACTGTAATAGCAGGCTGTAAAAAAGATAAGTATGATGATACTTCTTTTGTAAC
>JAYVZR010000203.1:0-13757 GCA_043783135.1 Ferruginibacter sp.
TGTTATCAAAATCTTTTCCAAAAGCTTTTACAGGGAATTGTAAAGTGGGTTTTAAAAAACCATTGGTCCCGCAGTTACCTACTACATAATCCATATCGCCATCATTATCTATATCGGCAGCGGTTATGCTGTTCCACCACCCGGTTTCATTTTGCAGTTTGGTATCGACTTTTATAAACTTTCCTTTTTCATTTTTCAAGATAGTAACCGGCATCCATTCACCGGAAATAATCAGGTCGGCATATCCATCATTATCTACGTCGCTCCATACCGCATCACAAACCAGCCCGATATTTTGCAATGCAGGTGCTACCTCTTTGGTAACATTTGTAAATTTTATTTTTCCATCTTTTGAATCATTGCGTAAAATAAAACTGCTGACTGGCTGGGGGTAGCTGCCCGGAAAAACCCTTCCACCAACAAAGAGGTCAAGGTCACCATCATGATCATAATCGGCAGCCTTCACACAACTTTTGGCTGTATAATTAGGTGTTATCGCCGAAGGCATTTCTTTAAAATTCCCTTTGCCGTCATTGATGTAAAAATGATCTTTGTATGCTTCGTATCCCGGCCCGTTTTCGGCGCCACCAGAAGCGATGTACATATCAAGGTCATTATCATTGTCTGCATCAAAGAGGCAAATGCCACCGTCATCCTGGTATTTAAATTCAGCGATTGAATCAATTAATTTTTTTCTTGTAAATGAGCCATCCTTTTTTTGCAAATACAATCTTGCATAGGTTGGCGAACCACCACCTACCACAAGGTCGTCAAGGCCATCACCATTTACATCACCAACTGCAAGCGAAGGGCCATACTGGGTTAATTTATGAGGGATCATTTTTTGAATATCGAAATCAATGAAATCAATCTCTGAAGCAAAAAAGTTGATCCCTGTTTTGCTCGTGATATCAGTGAACCAGTTTTTGTTTGCAATAATTTGATTTGGATAATTTTCTGCTGCGCCTGCCTGCGCTATATTGATATTGATTGTTTGATTGGTGGCAATATTTTTTAACACCTGTTTTTTTCCATTGGGCCATACAGCAACTACAGAGTCAATGATAGTTGCATTACCCACTCCAAAGTGCGCCACATTTTCTACACTCGACATATAGCCCCTGTATGGAGTGCATTCATACAATTGTTGTTTACCCTGGTAATATAATCGGAGAACAGTACCTATTCCATTTCTGTTTAATTGCTCTCCCTGTAATTGTATCCTTAAAAAATTATTTTCTTTACCCCTGGATTCATTCAAAGTATTTTCCAGCAGTGTTGCCTCCATGTTGGTATTGTTTACCACTACATCTATATCGCCATCCCGATCAAAATCTGCATAGGCCATGCCTGAAGAAAAAGTTGGGTTGTCCCATCCCCAGTCTTTTGTTTTATCAGTAAAACTTATATCTCCATTATTTTGAAAAATATAATTACTGATTTTTACAGAAGGCATTTGTTTGATTATTTCCTTCATGGGCATTGTAGCTGCTGAACGGCTTCTGTACGAAATAAAATCCAGGTCTGATACATCTTTTGGCAAACCGTTGGAGATCATCAAATCCCTGAAACCATTATTGTCTACATCTATTGCCAGCGGCGCCCAGCTCCAGTCTGTTTGTGCAACACCGGCATAATAACTTACCTCGCTAAATATGGGTGCACCAATTGTATCGTTTTCCAAAACCCGTGGCCCCTGGTTCAACTGTAAACAATTACGAACATATTGATGCATGTATCCAAACTGTGCCGAGTTTTGAAATGTTTGATAACTTATGTCATTCATCATCATCTTCTGGCGGTAATTATCTGATGGCGCCATATCCAGTTCAATTACATCTGCCAGCCCATCATTATTAATATCGGCAATATCATTGCCCATTGCATTTTTACTGGTATGTTTAAAATAGGTTGAACAACGGTCTGTAAATGTACCGTCATGGTTATTGATGTATAAAATATTATTGGAAAGGTAATCGTTACTTACATAAATATCTTTCCAGCCATCGTTGTTGATATCGACAATGTTTACACCCAGCCCGTATCCCTCAATTAAAATACCCGCCTGTTTGGAAACATCTGTAAACACCGGATGTTTTAAGCTGTCATTCCAGTCATTCCTCAACAGCTTATCCGTATTGGGCCAGCTTCCATCTTTGTGTATTGGGCGAAATTCATTGGGATAGGTCCTGTCAAGTTCATTAATCAGTAAATACACATCCAGATCGCCATCATTATCATAATCAAAAAATGCAGCCATCTGGTTGCTGGAACTGTCCGCCAATCCATATTCCGCAGCTTCTTCTTTAAAAACAGGGATGCCGGTTTTTTTATCGGCACCCTGGTTGATGTACAGTAAATTTTTTCTATTGTTAACCAGCACGGCAGCGTTTACATACAGGTCCATTAATCCGTCGTTATTGATATCTATAACACTTACTCCCTTGCACCATCTGCCGTTTCCATTTACGCCGGCAGCTTCGGTTACATCTTCAAATTTCATATTGCCTTTGTTGATGTATAATTTATTGGGTACCCTGTTGCCCGTAAAATAAATATCAGGCAGGCTGTCATTATTAAAATCGCCAATACCTACCCCACCCCCATTGTAGATATATTCGTAATTGAGCGGGTTTAATTCGTCATCGTCTTTTATCTGGTTATTGAAATGAATGCCACTTTTATCACTTTTTATTTCACGAAAAAGTGGCTGCTTTTGCTTGCAGGAAACAAAAAACAGAGCAGTTATAAAAAAGAAAAATAAATTTTTCATAAGCAAGTAAAATAGCCTTGTCCAAAACCACCGGCATTGGCAGGAATTTTAATAAAGATAAGTTTTAAGGGAATAAAATACTTTTGTCATGTAAACAATTTTCTAAATAATAAAAAATAAAGAGGTTATTATGTCAACAAAAGTATTAAGAAGATGGTGATGAGCCCCTGCCTGCTTTATTTGATGATTTCTTCCGTCCCTGGAATGAATGGTTTGACAAAGACAGCATAATGGGCAGAACTCTAAATATACCCGCTGTAATCATTGCCGAAAACAACGATGATTTTAAAGTATCGCTGGCAGTACCAGACACAGCATGCTTACTATCAGTTGTGAGAAAGAAGAAAACAAAGAAGAAAATGGCACCAGGTTCAACCGCAAGGAGTACAATTATTCTTCTTTCAGCCGCAGCTTTACTTTACCCGAAGATGTAAACAAAGAAAAAAATTGATGCCCGTTACGAAGATGGTGTTTTACTGCTTAGCCTGCCCAAAAGGGAAGAAGCCAAAAAGCTAATACCAAGCAAGCATATTGCTGTTAAATAAATTCCCTATCACTGGCTACAAAACTCTGCTGCAAATTGCGTTGGAGTTTTTTGTTTTAAACATACCCATACCCTATTCTGGTGTTACCTATCCGGAGATTTATTTATTTAAAATCCTGATGAGTAAGAATAAAAACTATACATTTCTATATACTAATTTTAGGGTTTGCTTAGAAGCTGTTTGAGCTATTTTGAATTTTTAGTTTATGAAATTGCAAATAACTTAAACAGCTTCTTAGTGTTGAAAATTATATACAAAAGAAAGCCCTCCGCCACCCTCTTGATAGAAAGGCATTATCATTGTATTTATGGGTTTGTCTTTAAAAAATTTTCTTTTAATGGAAGGATAAATCCAATAGGCTAAGCGAGTGGAAATAATACCGATGCCTGCACCGGGTAACAGATCCCTGAACCAATGCTGATTATTATACATCCGTAAATAGGCTGTAGTTATTGCAGCAGTATAACCTGCAATTCCATACCAGGGAGAAACATCTTTATACTCCTGGTACAAAAATTCGGCAGAAACAAATGCAGTAGCTGTATGGCCCGAAGGAAAGGCGTTGGTACCATCGCCATCAGGCCTTTGTATTCTGGTAATGCCTTTAATTGAATGAACGGTTATCCCCATTATTGCATTAGACATTAAATAAATCATTGTTCGGTCCTTAAAATTATTTTTTCCTTTAATCCCCGTCGCATTTAATGCGTACACTGCTGCTGCAGGTGCGTATTGCAAATAGTTATCAACGGTAACTGTGCGGTGCGGGTTTTCTGTCCATATTTCTTCTTTAATGCTTTGATCCAATTTTAAAAGCCCTTTATTGTTAAGGGCAACAAAACCGTATGTAATAAAAGTTGCAGGTAATATTAAACTTTTTATCGGCAATTTAGTTTGGTTAATCTTGTACAGGCTATCTGGCTGTTTTAACTTCATTTCTTCACTCACAATATTCTTTACTCCAGAGCAGGTATCCGTCATTTGGGCATCGGCATAATTAAATACAAATAGCAGCAGGATGAATGTTATATTTTTCATAAAATAATTTATTCCGGATAAACAAATAAAACCGAATCTGAAACAGTATAGGCTCCAAAAACACCAATGGCTTTATCGCCAAACTGCCCAGGAACAATAAATACAGGCTCTACAAACGGATTAAACTGGGCTAATTTTTGTCTGTCAAGATTATCGTAAAAATCAAAAATATTTTTATCAACGGTTTGCAACATGATATAGGCAGTATCATCTTTTTTGTGTGAATAGTTTGGTTCAAATACAAACGTTAATGCAAGTCCATCCACATCTTTATCGGGATAAATAGTTCTGCCAATCTCTTTTACATAATATTTTTGCCCGAATGTGCAACTGCTTTTTACCGCATTTACACTTTTTACACTGCTGTCAATCAGCCTGCCCATTTCATAGCGATAATAATCACCAATACCAGGCTTATCTGTATAGCCTACAATTATACCCTCATGCTCACCATATAAATCTTTAAATTTAGGCGTATAGCTGATAGATGTTACAGCACTTTTAAACTGATTGGTAGTTGCCGTTGCGTTGTAAGTAACGCCGTTATAAATAACCCCCAGCATATAAGTTTTATTGGGCTGAATAACTTTTGGGCTGCTATAGAAATAGTCGTAATTACAATAATGGAAATTATATAATGAATCAAAACTAAGTCTGAATGTTGATGTGCCATCATTTAATGAAACTGCTGCGTTATCAATTGTTAGTTCCCTTGTATTTACTTTTGGATCAAAGTAGGGAACCGTTCTGTTTAAATAAATCTGGGGTTTTTGATTGGGCTTAATTAAACCCTGGATGGATAGCTTTGTTTGATAGGGCTGTTGTTTTATGGTAATTGTTTTTTCGCATCCAAAGAAGATGAAAATACCTGTTACGAAAATTATGAAGAATAGATATTTCATACTGGATATTTTAAAACTTAAAATTGTAATTGATACTTGGAATTATTGGCAGTAAGGATACTTGTGTTACATTAATATTTTTAGTTACCGGATCCTTTGTTAAGTAAATAAAATAAGGGTTGCTGCGGTTATATACATTATACACACTTATCACTAACTCCGATTGGTATTTTTTACCAAATATTTTAGAAGGCCAGTGATACATGGCACTTAAGTCAAGGCGGTTATAATCACGGTACCGGTAATTATTTCTTGCGGTATAATCGTTATAAGTCCCATCATATAAAGAGCCATCACCATAAACACCAGCCCTTCCTGTTGGCAGTGTATATGCACCTCCTGAAGTAAATACAAAGGCTGCTGACAAAGTCCATTTTTTTGTTAAATCGTACGTAGCAACAATTGAAAGGTTATGCCTTTTGTCGTATGCAAATGGAAATTGGTTACCATAGTTTAATGAATCAAACTGTTGATTCGCCCAGGATAAAGTGTACGATACCCATCCTGTTAACTTCCCCACATTTTTCTTTACAAATAATTCTGCCCCATAACTTTTGCCATTGCCAAAAGTCAATTTGGTATCAATATCTGCCTTTTGTATAGATTGAGCGCCCTCTTTAAAAAGTACCTGGTTATTCATGGTTTTATAATACCCTTCAATGCTGGCTTCATAAACATTATCCTCAAAATTTTTGAATAGCCCCAATGCTATTTGCTGACTGTTTTGTGGTTTCACAACCTTACTGCTGCTTATCCAGATATCGGTTGGCAATGACGCTGTACTGCTGGGTACCAAATGCTGAAACTGATTCATAATGGTGTATGCCACTTTTATAGAGGTAGCATCGTTCAATTGGTATTTAATTGTTGCCCTTGGTTCTACTCTTGTATAGGTAATATCTGAATTAATAAATACCGGAACCCTAACCCCCAAGCTGGTACTCAGTTTTTCTGATACTGTTATATCATCATTAATATAAAATGCAGCAATAGAAGAATATTTTTTTTCGATACTGTCTAAACTTGGTTTATTGATATTGCCGTTTCGGGGAATTTTGGCAGAGCTGGTTGAGGGAAACAAAGTACTGTAAGAATAGTTGAACCCTGCTTTTATTGAATGTGAAGAAGAAGGAAAATAGCTGAAATCTGTTTTAAAATTTACATCTTTTATACCGGTATAAAGCTGTGAATAATACTTATCCTGTGTGGTGAGAAGGCTTAAATGATAATCGTTGTAAATAAAAGAAGTATTACTGAATAATTTTTTATTAAATAAATGGTTCCACCTTGCAATTGCGGTACTATTACCAAAATTAATCTGATAGTTTAAACTGCTTGCCCCGGCATATTTTGCATCATCTAATCCGGTAAAATAACTCAGGTAGAGTTTGTCTTTTTTCCCCAGTTCAAAATTTACTTTTGCATTAATATCATAAAAATAATAGGTGGTATTATTTTTATTTTGGGGGATTACAGCTTTGGTGATTAAATCAAAAAAAGTCCTTCTTGCAGAAATAATATAGGAAGATTTATTTTTTGTTATAGGCCCTTCTAAGGTGAGGTTACCCGAAATTGAACCAATGCCTCCTTCGCCGCTGAATTTTTTCTTATTGCCTTCCTTCATGGTGATATCCAGTATTGAACTTAACCTGCCACCATATTGTGCCGGAAAACCACCCTTAATTAATGTAACACTATTAATGGCATTAGTGTTAAAAGTGCTGAATAAACCAAAAAGGTGATTGGGGTTATAAATAGTTGCCTCATCAAGCTGCACTAAGTTTTGATCCGTATTACCTCCACGTACATAAAAACCTGTTGTACCTTCCTTACCCGATTGTACACCCGGAAGCAACTGCACAATTTTTAAAATATCCCTTTCGCCAGCAATAGCAGGCAAGGTCTTAATTTGCTTCATCGGGATATTTATTACACTCATTCTTGTCTTGGAAATATTATTATTATTATTTCTGGCAGAACTTACAATAACCTCATTTAAATCATTTGACTTTTCCTGTAAATTATAGTCCAGTGTTTGGTCAGTAGAGCCACTTACAGTAAATAGCTGCGGTGTATAACCCTGGTAAGAAATAACAATACCAATAGAATCAGACTGCTTTACAGAGATGGAGTAAAAGCCATATGAATTAGTGGTAGTGCCTCTTTTTTCGTTACTGATATATACGCTGGCGCTTATCAGTGCTTCTCCTGTCTTTACATCCTTTACATAACCACTGACTGTAATTTTTTTTTGAGCAATTGCAAAAAATGGTAATACAGATAAAAACAGCAGAAATATTTTTTGTTTCATTAACTGAACTTAAGTAAGTATTTTATAAAATATTGCTACTGATGTAATATGTATTTGAAGTAAGTACAATTACAATGTGTTTTACAAGTTGCATAACTAGTATAATTTTTTTCATGGGCATTAAAATAAAAAGTAAAATAGCCCCCCGCAATGAAGAAGAAGGGGCCTTTAACATAAACCCTCAGTTTATGAAACGGTTAATCACCTTCTTTATGTACTTCACATTCGCAGCCGGTGGTTGGCTTACCGCCTGTTACTGTACTATCCTGGTGTTCGCCTTCCTGATGCATTTCTATTTCTTCTTTTATAAAGGTGCCGTTGGTATTAAAATGCGCCAGTTTTTCTACTCCAGATTCAGTAAATAGGGCGCAATAACTTGAACTGTCTTTATAAAACCAGGTTGTTACAATAGTTGCAGGATACCTTACTGCAAATGAATCTTTAACAACCTGTGGCACAGTTCTAGCCTCTACTACAGGGCAACGGTTTTCTGTATTTTGGTTTTCTGTATTTTGTTCCCCTTCTTTACTGCAGGAAAATAATATGACTGTAGTAACTAAGGCCATTAGCAATAATTTTTTCATATTTTTAATTTTTTGATTATTGAATATTTCCATTGGCAACTACTTTTAATATTTGTGCAGCACTGTAATGAATATCAAAATAACCGGCGTAGGTGATAATTTTATCGTAAGTAACAGGCACAATTGTTCCGGTTGCTGATAGGGCTGTTGTTATGTTTAAGGTAGTACCTGTTGCCTGCCCGCCTGTACCAATAATATTGGTTAAAGGAATAGCGATTGCTCCCGGAGAAGCAACGCTGCCATTATGTATATGCATTACCATTACTGTATCTTTTACTGTATTCTGTAAAGTGATATTTACATTAAAAGAGTGGTCGGCATTTTCTGCAATAACGGCTTTGCTAGATTGTAAGTTCCCGCTTGTGGATTTTAAAATAATTTCCTTTGTCCGCAAAGTGGTGGTAGTAGTTGCAACATCTGCTTTTTCGCAGGAAGAAAAAGAAATAGAAAAAACAAATGCTAACAATAGCATTAAAATTACCACAGCAATTGAGTTAAATGTTTTGAAACTGATAGTCTTCATTTTTTTTGTTTAATTGTTTAAATAAATGTTCCGGTTAATCCCAGAACTGAGTAGAATAATTTTGTTCAAATTACTTTCTTAAATAGTAGCAATGAATTGAATAATTGGTTGGGTGGGTTTGAAGATATTTTTTTAGAAAGGGGCTGATGTATTATCGCTATCAGTTATTTGATCCGTTAACAGTTAGTGATCTTGGGATGGTACTTTGTTTTTTCAACCCTTTGCAGCACTGGATTAAAAAAGATTATACTTTTTTTATGTTTAAGCAGTTCTACTGTCAGCATTTTTACAGGATGAGGAATTTCATAATCCATCAGAATTACAAATACTTTATCCGGTATGATTGTTTTGTGTTCTACAAAATCATACAACTCCTTCAAAATGGAGAAATCATAACCGTCTTGAGAAAGTTGTACAACATCTTGCTCAAATTCTCTAACAGACAGTATTGTTGTTTCATCATTTTTTAAATCCAGCTTTTCATATTTCAAAACTTACAATTTTTGAATAGTTATATTTTTGCAGGAAATAATCCACCACTTAAAAAATAAATTCCATTTTTTTATGAGATACATAAAAAGTATATTAATGAAATTTAACGATAACCTCGTTCTGTAGCACCCTATTGCTTTTTGTGATAATTTCTTTGGTATAATAACTCTTATATAATCTTTCAAATGAATCTACAATTTTATGGATATCATGCTGGAGGCTGTATTCCAGACTTTTTTCAGACATTTTCTGGCAAAGCGTATCTTCTGTAAAAATGTTGGTTATACCTTTAACAATGGTGTCAGTATCTCCGGGGTTAAATAAATATCCGTTTATTGTATCATGCACAAGTTCTGCTAACGCCCCTGCATTTACTGCAATAACAGGCAAGCCGGATGCCATTGCCTGCAAGGTTACCAGGCTTAAGAGTTCTGCCCTGCTGGCTATTATAAAGCATCGGCTTAATTTATAAAAATAGGGCAGGTCTTTATCCGATACAAAACCTGTAAAAATCACCCTGTCCTTAATACCTAATTCTATAGCCATATTTTCCAGTGCTGATTTTCTTACACCTTTGCCCACAACAACAAAATAAAAATCAACTTTCTTCAACGCTACTGCAACAGCCTGTAATATTTCTTCAATTCTTTTTTCAGGATCAAGCCTGCCAACGTATAACAATACAGGCTTATCAGGCAGGTTATATTTTTCTTTCAGCGCATCCGTATTCCCCAATGGATTATACTCGTCCATATTTATCCCGCTGGAAATTGCAATAACACTGGTATTTAATTTAGGGCGGATTAAACGGGTACCGGTTTCTGTGGGGGTTGTTACCAATAATACCTGGTTAAAAACATACGAAAACCTTGACCACATAAAATTTTCAACCATCTTCTTTATTGTATCATTCTTGAATAGGGAGGTAAGGTTTTCCGGCATAAAATGATTGGTTGCAATAATGGGTATTTTTAATTTTTTGTTTACTTCAACAACAGCTTTGGATAAAATAAAATGATCCTGGATATGTATTAAATCGGGTTTAAATTCATTTATTAAATCCTTGATCCGTGATTGAAGTAATACCGGAATGGGGAAGCGCAGTTTGGGATAATATAAGAGTGGTAAAGACGGCATTACATACACATCAATATTATTTATTTTCTTTTTAGCAAAATGAATATTTTCCGAAGGCGCAATTACTGCTACCTGGTGCCCCTTTTGCTGAAGCAGTGGCGCCACACGGCAAACAAAATAATATACCCCGTTTAAATGCGGATAATAAGTTTCAGATACAAACAGGATTTTCATATTTTTTTGAGTTTTGATTTAATAAAAAAGAATAAAAGAAGTGCGATAGCTGCAATAATGGAAAAAGAGGCAAAATAGTTAAGGTAATGGTTGATCTGGATGTATGCCTGCCCGAACAGTACTCCTATACCGATGTAAACAATATATTGCAGGGCCGATGTTACCAGGCAAATACTTATAAATTTTTTGTAGGGCACTTTTGCATTGCCTGCCATAAAAATACCAGCTACCCCAACACCCAATACTACTTTTGATAAGGAAATTGTTTTATTGGGATTGGCTTCAAAAAAAATTCTGGCACTATCCATTTTAGCATCAGTAAAGCCAAGCCGCCTGCTGATTTTTTGTAAAAATTTTGACTTCCCCCATCGCCCCAGCATGTATACAATTGAATCGCCAATTAAATCTCCAAAAACAATTATCATATAGGCATATACCGGATTAAAAAAACCTTTAGTACATAACATGCCAACTATAATGGCTATTATTGGCCCTTCTACAATTGCCAGCGGAAGTAAGATTACGTACCTGTAATGGGACAATAAATAAATAATGTTTTCCAATTAATGACTTAATTATTTGATGAGTAAATAAACCTTCATTTTTAATATCCAATAAATTTATAAGTATAATTTTATTGGATCAGGCAACTATAAACAACATAACACAATAATAACTTTGACCTGTCCCGATTACCTCTTTTCTCATATGTAATTAATTAGCCTGGTTGAAAAAAAATGCTTTTGCTGATTAAAAATATACATTGCCTCCAATAAATTAGCTGATGCCGGGCAATTGTAATAAACTTAATAAAGCCTTGCTCATTTAGAACCATTTGCCAGTTTCTTTATCCTTTTAAATAAACTATTACTGCTTTTGCGATGTGGCGTAACGGTAGTTCTTAAAGGTTTTATTAATTTTCTTTTTGCCTTTTCTACGGCATATCCTGAAGTGTATAATAATTTAAATAACGGCGCTTCGTATGGAGTTAAAAGCTCGTCATCCTGGTAAAACAGGGGCAAATGTTTATTGCCAATTTCATAACAAACTGCCACTGTCTCATGTATCGATCTTGGGCGGATAATAATAGCATTGCATTCTTTTATATCAATTGCAATTAAATTAAAATCATCTTCATAAATAACATCCCCAACGGTAAGTTGTGGATGTTCATCTAAAAATTTCATAATTATTACCTTGCCTGTTATTGTCTTTTTACGCAACATCCTCTTTTTGGTTTCATACCAATTCAGCAATACATAATCAATATTTCTATTAATGATGGCAAATAATTCCAAGTTTCCAATTTTTTCCGTTATGAGCATTTTTCTATTTAATTTAATTAAAAGCCTTTTGAGTTAATTATAAAAAAGCGTTATAAACATAGATACCTATATTTTTCCCTGATGAGGGTAAAGAAATTTTATGATTTACAAAACAATTATTATTCATAAAAAACCAACAGTAAATATACTAATTAATTCAACCGGTTTTTAATTGCTAAGAATTTTATTACCAAGGTAATACAATAAATAATAACATATGATTCAGAAGCTGTTTGAGTTAAATAAATATTTGTTCTATTGCATATTTAAAGTCAAAAAAGTATGCCGTACAAGTCCCGATTCAAGTGTAACATCTGGATGCCGGCAAGGTCGGCAAGTGACATAACGATAATACTACAAAGAACTAAAGCTGCTATCAAAAATAAAAAGCATAAAAAGCTCTAAGCCTTAAAATGAAATACAAGTGATGTTTGAGCCAATGAGAATTGCTGTCAAAAAAGCTTAATAACGCCCTTCTTCATTTAACCTTCAAGTTCTTTTTAAAGTTCGAAGCATCAAAACCAATACCAGCGTAACACCCAGCAGATGCCCCTGCCATGCAAAAAAATTTAAATCCGCCATTTATTGCGTCATATCGTAACACATTCACAAACAAAAATCCAATGACAGTATTCAGTACTCCTGAATATTCCCTTCTTAAAACAGTAGTCATTGAGAATGGAAGGGATGCTTTTACTAAATGCTTAAAGCCTGGAATAAACGCAGGTGCTTTTAATGACCAATCCAAATAAATTTGGCCAAATTTACGTTCAAGAAACCGTTCTTCAGCAAACATAATGCGTTCATAATATAACCAATACATTAGCGAAACAGTTATAACAAAGTACCAGTTCAAGGTATAAATTACTATCCCAATCCACATAAGATAATTCCCAAGATACAGTGGATGCCTGACCACACAATAAATTCCTGTTGAGTTTAAGGATTCTGCAATTTGCTCATCTGTGTTACGGCCTCAAGTACCTTAGGTGTTGTACCCACGGTGTACGCACGTATCAATAGCCCAATAAAACTTAGCAAAACAGCGGTTATCCCTGTATATAATTTTACATTGTCGCCGATCTTATTGTAATCTGTTATAAAAATTACCGGCACTGCAAGCAAAAATAAAACAACAGGCAGCCAGCCTCTGCGTTTAAACAACCAATTGCCACTGCTTTCAAAAGAATGTAAAAGACTCATTTATTTTAGTATTAAATAGTTAGTATTAACAAGCTGCTTGCCAGGGTATGTAAACACTGGGAAGCAGCCGCCATTGGCAGCCCGTTTTGGTTAAATAATAAATGTATTCCCATATTTCTCTAAAATGCCTCTTAGCCGCTAAACATTTTACATCCTTATTTTTAAACCCAATACAAGCCCAAAAGTGTTGGGATATGATTTTACGGGGGCATCCTTATTAATTGAGTTTAAAGCAAACCTGAAAGTAGGCGCAAAGCTTAATGCTATTTTTTTATTGAGCTTATAATCTACCCCTAAACCGGCTAAACCGCTGAAATAAATCTTTTTTAACCCGTGTAATTCATTAACTAACTGCGTTTCATTATTAAAATCCTTAGCCAGTGTTGTTTCTATTATACCCTTTGTTAAAATATTTGTAGAAAATCCCGCCATTACATTAAAACTAAATTTTCCTTTTGAAATAGTATATTTTAATGCCAAAGGGATATTGATATAATTTAGCGTATGAGTTGTGGAGAAGGCGTATAAACTATCGCCAATAATAGGATTGTTGCTAAAGGAAGGCAATACATAGCCATAACCTGATGAGGTATTAATACGGAATTTTATACTTCCGGCATTATCTGATTGTGCAAAAATAGTTTTAGGCTGTACAATAATATTTGTATTTGAGTAAGTAAGCCCCGATTGCAAACTCCAATATTTACTTAAGTTATAATCAACTAATGCACCAACAGTTGATGAAAATTC
>JAYVZR010000204.1:0-5258 GCA_043783135.1 Ferruginibacter sp.
CTACTTAAATACTATGTTTAAAAGTTAAAGTAAATCCTAAATTCAACAGCCTGTCGGGCATTTCATGCAATACTCGTTATAAATAATTTTGCAAATGTAGTGGTTTTGTTTCACTTAATTACAATTAAATCAATTGTGTTGCGTTTTAAAACCTGTAAGCGTACAAATGTTTTGTACCGGTTAAACTAAATTTCTTTTTTACAGTCAACCTTACTTAAACAACAACCTTCCATAAACTGATGCAAAAATTTTTACTGCTTATATGTTTTTTATTGGCTTTATCAGCAAAAAATTATGCTCAAACAGATTCACTTAAAGGTATAAGTGCTAAAGATTCAGCAGAGATAATGAATGAACTGATGGACCTTTTATCTTCTTCAGATAAACCTGCTTCTTATTTTACAGCAAGTATAGGCATTGGTACCAGGCTGTTTAACGTTCGCAACAATGCCCTTAATGCCAAACAATCTTCTATTAATAAATTTATTTATTCGCCCACTATTGCATACTATCATAAAACTGGTATAAATTTTTCTGCCAGCGCCAATTTGCTTAATGACAGCATAAATGGTTTTGGTGTAAACCAATATTCTATTTCTCCGGGGTATCAACTACAGGACAATAAAAACATTTATTTTGCTTTTGTATACACCCACTATTTCGTCAACGATATATTTTCTTCCTATACTTCGCCTTTGCAAAATGATTTTTACACTTCGTTGAATTATAAAAAAATATGGATACAACCCGGTATTGCGTTGGGATATTCTACTGGAAAATATGGAGACGTAAAGAGAAAACGGGTTTTATACGATTCTGTAACCAACAATATAAAAGCTTTCACTTTTATTATTTCTGCATCCCACCAATTTATCTGGGATAATATTTTTAATAAAAAGGATGGCATAATATTAAATACTGCAGTGATGCTGAATACCGCTTCAAGTAAAGTTGATATTCAACACAACACCAATGCTACAAACCTGTTGAATTTTTTAAATAAAAAAGGAAAGTTGCCAAAATCTAAAACGTCTCCATACGAGATAGAATCGGCAGGACTCTCATTGGATTTACAATATGTTTATGGTAAATTCGTTTTTGAACCACAAGTGTATTTTGATTATTATTTACCATCAACAGAAGAAAACAGGTTTACAAGCGTTTTTACTTTTAACCTCAGTTATTCTTTCTGATAAAGTTCATTAACAAATAATTATCTGTAAAATTTTATCATTGGCATATTGTTAGCTATTTTAATTGTAAACTTTGTATATGAAAATAAAACTATTATCTCTCGCCCTTGCAGCATTGATATTTTCAACTGCACACGCACAAATTTTTAGTCTTGGTGTAAAAGCCGGTACTAATATTGGTAAACTTTCTGGCCAGCCATTTAGCGACCAGTTTACCTATGGTTATCATGCAGGTGCTTTTGCAACTGTTGGCTTAGGAAGTAAGTTCTCCATACAGCCTGAAGTTTTATTTAACCAAACCAGCACCGATACCAGCAGTGAATTCAGTAAAGTGTACACTTCCTTATCGGCTAGGGAAATTTCAAAAATAAAGCTCAGTTATTTGACCATTCCTATCCTGTTAAATTATAAACTAAGCAAAATGGTTTCCCTGCAGGCTGGCCCTCAGTTTGGGATAATGCTTGACAAGAATGTAAACCTTGTTGAAAATGGAAAAGAGGCGTTTAGAAATGGCAACTTCAGTTTGCTGGGTGGGCTACAGCTTAAACTGGCCATGTTTAAAATTTATGGGCGTTATGCAATTGGCCTTACTAATCTTAATGATATCGATAACAAGGATAAATGGACAAGCCAGGGCTTTCAGTTAGGTATTGGTTTTACAATTTTATAATTATGGCCTTATAATAACAGGTGTTCCATTTTTCTTCCACCTTATTATTGAAGAAGGAGCAGCAATTTTTACATCATCCTGCCGGTGTTGAACTATATAGTTAACACCTTTTTTTATTTCATTACTTATTTCAGAAAAGATAGCCGGTGGCGGGTAACCGCTAACGTTAGCTGAGGTAGATACAATTGGTTTTTTAAATCTTTTGATAAGGTGTTTGCAAAAAGTATCATTTGTTAACCGGATGGCAACTGTACCATCTTTATTAATTACATTTTCAGCAAGCCCTGTTGCACCATCATAAATTACCGTAGTAGGTTTTGTTACGGTATCCAGGTAATCCAATACCGATAAATCCGGTTGAGTGATATATTGAATGATATCTTTTTTGCTGGCCAGTAAAATAATCATGCTCTTTTCTTCTGCCCGGTTTTTAAGGCTGTAAATTTTTGCAACAGCTTCTTCGTTGGTGGCATCGCAACCAATGCCCCAAATAGTATCTGTAGGGTATAAAAAAATTCCACCTTTATTCAATACCTCCAGGCAATTTTCTATATCGTTTAAAAAGTCGCTCATAAAATACTTTGGTATACATTCATAATGCTGTCAGCATATTTTTGGGTGGTGAAATGCTGCGCTTGTTCAAACCCTTTTTCTATTAAATCTATGGTAATATTTTTATCAGTTGCTATGGAATACATGTGCTTGGCAAGTAATTCATAATCGGCCGGCGAAAAATATAAAGCCGCGTCACCCGCCACTTCAGGCAGGCTGCTGGTATTGCTGCTGATAACCGGCAGCCCGCTCCACAAAGCTTCGAGCAAAGGTGCACCAAAGCCTTCAAAAATTGATGGGTATACCAATGCAAGTGCCTGTTGATAAATAGCCGGAAAATCGGCTGCTTTTGTAAAAGCAGGTTCTTTTGATACCGGCATTTCGTTCAATAGTATCAGCCTGTTGGCAATACCATTGGCCTGCATAAACTGCCTGGCTTCTTCCTTTTGTTTTTTGCCATTACCAATTACAACTAATGGAATATCCATTTTATCTTTTAACAATGCCAGTGCCTTACAAATGGCAATAAGATTTTTTCTTGGCGCAATAGAACTCACAAATAAAAAATAATTATCAGGCAAATGGTACCTGCTTTTTACTGTGGCTTTATCTGCTGCTGAAATGGTTTGTTGAAATATAGGGTTACAGGTTTGGTAGCAAATAAAAATTTTATTTGCCGGCACTTTATAAAAATTAATAAGGTCTTCCTTTGTTTGTTTGCTGATGGCAATAATGGCATCAGCTGTTTTGCAGGCATGCTTTATTTTCCAGCGATGAACATAGCGTTCATCGAAATTATAAGTTTCAGGAAACCGCTCAAAAATAATATCATGTATGGTTACTACGGTTTTAATACCGGTCCGTTTAATGTTTAATGGCAACTCATTACTTACACCATGATAGATATCTATCCCAGAACTGGCAATCAGTTTAACCATTCCATTCCTTCGCCACCAGCCGGGAAAATGGCTGCCCAAAAATGTCTGAGGAAAAATAGCGTGTACATTTTCGAGAGGGGCAATATCAAATAAGTTTGTTTGCTTCGGAGCAAATAGGGTATACTTATTTTGAGGATAATGTTGGGCAAGTATGGCTATTAAGGAACGGATATAATTTCCAAGCCCTGTTTTATTTTGAAACGCCCTTTTACCATCAAAGCCAATATTCATATTATGTATAAATATAAATGCAAGATATATAATTCGTTTTAACAACTATGTAAATGCAAATGTTATATCAATACAATTGATTTAAAATTCAAAACAATTCGGTTTATTCTTTTTGTATCTTGCGCATCCCTTGCAGGTGAATGGTGAATGGTCAATGGTCAATCGTGAATAGTTCACAATTAGCTTAATACTTGCAGCAATTTGGCGTACTTGTTACATTGCAGGGTGCGAAAGACTTATTTATCTTTTTTAAAAATAAACTGACATACAATGGAAGTAAAAGAATTGATTCTGACAGCGTGGGCAAACAGGGAACTGCTGAAAGAAGAAAAATACGCAGATGCAGTAAGGACAATTATTGAAGAAGTAGATAAAGGCAGGTTAAGAACGGCAGAACCCACCGAACAGGGCTGGCAGGTAAATGAATGGGTTAAACAAGCAATATTGATGTATTTTGCCATACAGCAAATGCAGACATATACATTGCCGCCTTTTGAATTTTATGATAAAATGAAATTAAAAAGCGGGTATGCGGCACTGGGAGTAAGGACCGTGCCTCACGCCATTGCAAGATATGGTGCTTACCTCGCAAAAAATGTAGTATTGATGCCCAGTTATGTAAACATCGGCGCCTATGTAGATGAAGGTACAATGGTGGATACATGGGCCACCGTAGGCAGTTGTGCGCAAATTGGTAAAGGCGTGCACCTGAGTGGAGGCGTTGGTGTTGGTGGTGTACTTGAACCATTGCAGGCCGCACCGGTAATTATTGAAGATGGTTGTTTTATTGGCAGCCGCTGTATTGTGGTAGAAGGAGTAAGGGTAGAAAAGGAAGCTGTATTAGGAGCTAATGTGGTGCTAACCATGTCGACAAAAATAATTGATGTAAGCGGTGCAGAGCCTGTAGAAACAAAGGGTGTTGTTCCGGCCAGGAGTGTAGTGATACCGGGTACTTATAACAAAAAATTTCCTGCGGGTGAGTATGGTGTTGGCTGCGCATTAATCATCGGGCAGCGCAAAGCTTCTACTGATTTAAAAACAAGCTTAAACGATGCATTGAGAGATTTTAATGTTTCGGTTTAGTCAATTATATTTGCAGCCCTAAGTGCAAATGCCCAGATGGCGAAATTGGTAGACGCACTGCCTTCAGGTGGCAGCGTTCGCAAGGATGTGCAAGTTCGAATCTTGTTCTGGGCACTTCGTAAATATTAAAAGCCTTGATAGTATTAACTTTCAAGGCTTTTAATATTATAGTGGGGATATATAATGGAATAGTTTACATGAATTTGAAGTTTTACTTTTTGGCTTATAATTATTTGTAGTATTAAATTCATATTGGTTGATTTTGCAGTTAACGAATATCACGGAGAGACAAAAAAAGATAAAGAAATGGGGGGAGCTCCGCTTTTAGTTCCATGCAATGTATAGCTGCTGGCGGTTATTTTAATAAATTTCAATTACGTTTTGCAGATTCCCTTCAGCAATTCTGTAAAATATTTTTGGAATTAGTTTACTTAAAGTTTCTTTGCGATTATCTATTGCGCAGAAAACAATATTGTTATTGGAAACCGTTCAAGATTTTGTTGATACTGAAGCTTGCGGTCGACCGTGTGTGTCTTGAACTGATCCAGATGTAACATTAGGATCAGGTGCTGTACCAAAACATGGAAGCCT
>JAYVZR010000205.1:0-5225 GCA_043783135.1 Ferruginibacter sp.
AAATTTTTGTCAGCCCCGGCAAAACAATGATAATGGCAGCCGATTGTAAAGCTTGCCACCAGGTTGATAAATATGTGTTGGGCCCGGCTTTTATTGATATTGCCAAACGCTACGAAAACAAACCGGACATCGTAGCAAAACTCGCCAGTAAGATTATTTCAGGCGGCACAGGTGTTTGGGGTAGTACACATTACATGACGGCACATCCGCAGTTAAGTAAAGACCAGGCAGCTACTATTGTTAAATATATTCTCTCGCTTGCTGACCAAAAAACCCTTGACAGTTTACCTGCCAAAGGAACGGTAGCCATCAAAACGCCCGCAGGTAAACAGCCTGGCACTTATGTACTGAGTGCTGCGTATACAGATAATGGTAATGGCGTTGTGCCTTTAACAGGCAGACAGCAAATGGTGCTGCGCCAGCCAACGATTGCAGCAACAGATGCAGACATACTAAGTGGTACAGAACGTTACGGCAATATGTTGGGGGTACGTAAAAACAAATCTTATTTTGTTCTAAATGGTGTTGATCTCAAAGACGTAAAAAAGGTTACTTATAACTATGCATCCAAGGCTAATGCAGCAATGCTTGAAATACATATCGATTCAGCAAAGGGTACTGTTATCAGTACACTC
Organism: Ferruginibacter sp.; assembly: GCA_043783135.1. Taxonomy (GTDB): domain Bacteria; phylum Bacteroidota; class Bacteroidia; order Chitinophagales; family Chitinophagaceae; genus Ferruginibacter. Next base: position 636 of record JAYVZR010000205.1, read on the forward strand.
AATTACCAACCAACGGGCGACTGGAATAAACTTAAACAGGCAACCACAACCATTGCTGATCCCGGAGGCAAACACGATCTGTATTTTGTATTTAAAAAAGAGGTTGTACTGGGTGAAGGTTTGTGTTTACTCGATTGGCTAAAGTTCAGCAAATAAATCATCTCCAATTTTTTAAAGCTCCGGCAACGGGGCTTTTTTGTACCCGAAAGTATTGCTGGTGGTAAAGTTTATTTCACCCGATAATAAGGGAAATGTAAATACAGAAAAGAAGTTTGAATCAACATGCAACAAATCCTGCGATTGCACAACGGTTCCGTTTTTTATATCTTCCTTTCCACCCAATACGCAAACAAAAGATTTTATACCAGGAACATTTTGTATAAAACGAGGGCCTTGCAAAAGTCCGGTAATGCCAATTGTTCGCCTGGGTGATTTTGATGCAATGCGGTAAATGTTATGTACATTTTTGTGAAATCTGTCAAAGCTTACTTCATCTTTTACATACAGCATAATAAGCATGGCACAAGTTTAACCAAAGCTTAAACCTGCAATGTTGATGAAGGAATAGACCTTGTTTCGTGTAAGATTTCTGAATGCAGTTTTGAAATAGCTTTTGAACATGGCTTTTTATTTAATTAAAAGTTAAAAAATGTCATTGCATTTTCAATTTTCTATTATCAATTATTACTCGATCTTACTCTGTTCTCAAACTCTTCACAGGGTTTGCAACCGCCGCTTTTATTGCCTGAAAGCTTACTGTTACCAAAGCAATCAATATCACTAATATGCCACCGGCGGCAAATATTTGCCAGCTCAGCGAAATCCTGTATGGATAATTTTCGAGCCATTTACTTATAGCCCACCACGCTATTGGTATGGCGACAATTAAAGCAATAGCTACTAATTTTAAAAAATCTTTTGAAAGTATGGTAACTACACCACTTACAGATGCACCCAATATTTTGCGGATGCCGATTTCTTTGGTTCGTTTTTCTGTAGACAATACTGATAAACCAAATAACCCGATGCAGGAAATAAATATGGTCAATACGGCACTAAAAAGCATGATCTGTTTCCATTTGGCTTCAGCTTCATAGTTCTTTATATTCTCTTCGTTTTTGAACGTATAACTATAAGGGTTTAGTGGAAACAATTGCTTATACGTTTGTTCAATTTGCTTTAGGCTTGCTGTTTCGCTATTGGCCTTTATTTTTATAAAAGCCATACCATAATCGTTACCGGCTTTCATAGTAAATAACTCCGGTCCAATCTCCTGGCTTAGTGAGTTAAAATGATAATCTTTTACAACCCCTATAACTTTGTATTTTTGATTGTTATACCAAAAATCAACTGTCTGCCCCAATGCGTTTTTCCATCCTGCTTTTTTTACAAATGATTCATTTACCAAAATAGCACTGCTGGAATCTGAAGGGAATTCTTTTGAAAAGTTTCTTCCCTGCAACAAAGGTATTTTTAACATCGGTATGTATGATTCATTAACTGTTTCGTAAGTAAATTGTATGGTTGAATCGCCGTTTACTTTTGCAACCGTACCCCACTGGCCGCCATTTTTGGGTGCTACATCAATAATATTGGGGTTCTTTAATAACTGGTCTTTCAATAAACCAACTTCGCTGCGTTTAAGGTTTTCCTTATGTATAAGCACCAAATTGCTGTCATCGTATCCTAATTTTTCAGTGGTAAGATAATTAAACTGCATGTAGATTGTAAGGGTTACAATGATCAAAAAAGAGGCGAGGGAAAACTGTAATATAACAAGCCCTTTTTGTAAATAATTTTTTCCGCCAATATTAAAACGGTTGTATAATATTTGCACCGGGTTATAACCCGACAATACTATTGCAGGGTAGAAGCCCGCCAGCAAAGCTGTAACGAAAAACAAAATAATATACGCCGTTACAAGCTGCAAATCGAACAAATAAGAAATGGCAAGCACTTTATTGGACAAGCTATTGAATAAAGGCAATGACAGCTGTACAAGCACAATGGCAAATATGAACGCAATGGAACATAATAAAAATGATTCGCCCAGGAACTGCAGGATGAGTTGTTTTCTATCGCCACCAACAACTTTACGGATGCCAATTTCTTTTGCACGTTTTACCGAGCGGGCAACCGTAAGATTTACAAAATTGATACAGGCAATAAGCAATATAAATAAAGCGATGCCCGACAGAATGTATGAATACATTGGGTTACTTGCATCAGAAAGACCATTTTGTGAGGGAAGCTCTACGCTCAAATGCATTTCTTTGAAAGGCTGCAAATGATATATGTTCCAATCCATGGGGCCATACTTCTGCGTTACTATTTTTGCAGGCTCCTTTGAATCTTCATCATAAAACCTTTTAATTTTTGCTTCCACCGTTTGCACATTGGCTGCTGGCTCAAGAACCACAAATGTGTTAAGGAAAAAATTAAACCAGTTCTCGCTGTTTTGTTCCTCGTCCGCATTCATTTTAAATGGAACAAGTACATCAAATTTTAGAGAAGAATTTTGCGGGCATTTTTTTGCAACAGCAGTTACTTTGTAGGAAACAAATACGCTGTCATCTTTCAGCATCATTATTTTACCAACTGCATCTGTTGTTCCAAATTGGCGTTTTGCAACATCTTCAGAAAGCACTATCGAACGGGGTTCTGTAAGGCAGGTTTTTGGATCGCCGCTTAACAGCGGAAAAGAAAATACAGAAAAAAAACTGGAATCTACTTTCAGCAGCTCCTGGGCTTTTATTTCAGTTCCTGTTTTAATATCTGCAAAGTCACTTTGCACACGTACAAAAGTTTTTATACCTGGTACATTTTTAGTAAACCGTGGCCCTTGAAAATAGCCGGTATTACCATCTTTACGACCCATTTTGCCATCCTTATCAACGCTTTGCGTTGTTATGCGGTAAATGTTTTGCACGTTTGCATGAAAGCGGTCGTAGCTCACTTCATCTTTTACATACAATAAAATAAGCATTGCACATGCAAGCCCGATGCTTAAGCCGGCAATATTTATGAATGTATAAACTTTATGTCTTGATAAGTTGCGTAATGCGATAGTGAAATAGTTCTTAAACATGGTATATAGTTATAAGTAACAAATAATTATTTTTTGAATGCCTTTTGTTTTAACTTTTTTAGCCTCTCCACCCTTTCTTCCCGAAAAATCGGGACAGGCTCTCTCCAGGGAGAGGAGGCGGTGCTTCTTAACATCGCCAAACATTTTATCTTCCATTTCAACTTTATTTCTTTAATCAACAATAACACCACCAGCCTGTTGTTCAGCATACATTTTAAATTTTTGAAGTTTTCGAAAGTCCCCCTTGGGGGATTTAGGGGGCCGTTCTACTCCGTCCTCAAACTTTTCACTGGTTTCATCAATCCAACTTTTATAGAATGATATCCTACCGTACACAATGCTATCAGTATAGTTATTACAGCTGTTGCCACAAATACATATGAATGCACCGGTATGCGGAAAGCAAAATCCTGCAGCCATTTATTGCCTGCCCACCATGCCAATGGAACAGCTACCAATATTGCAATCACTATCAACTGTAAAAAATTTGTTGCTATTAAAAGGGTAATACTGCCAAGGTTTGCACCAAGCACACGCCTGATGCCAATTTCTTTTGTGCGCTGCATTGTAGTAAATGCAGCAAGGCCAAACAGGCCCAAACAGGCAAGCATAATTGCAAGGACTGCCGACACACTGAATAATGCAGAACTGCGCTGCTCGGCCAGGTAAAGTTTATTATAATCATCGTCTAAAAAATGATAATCAAACGGCCTGTCGGTTACACGCTGTTTCCAAACCGTTTCTAAACGGGCAAGCGTAGATTGTATATCGTTGCCATTGATACGTATCATAAATGTGCGTGAATAATCACGACCCAAAAAAATCAGCATTGGGCCAATCGGGTTGTGCAGGCTGCTGAAATTAAAATCCTTTACCACACCTACTATTGGGCCGGTTACACTTTTTTCAATAGTTCTGCCGATAGATTGTTCAGGAGTCCATCCTATTTTTTTTGCCAGTGTTTCATTTATAATATATGCCTGGCGAAAATTTGCGTTTTTATTTGCCGAATCCACTATTGCAAAGTCAGATTGCTGAAAGTCCCTGCCAGCAATCATCTGCATCTTCATTGTTTTTGTAAAATCCAGGTCCACCGGCATTGCATTCAACGAAATTTCATGCAGGCCTTTTTCATCTGTTGCATTGATACCATCGCTCCATTCTACATATTCGGGAGTTTCGTAAGCTGCAGTAACAGCTTCTACACCCTTTACACGCACAAAGGCATCCTTCGTATCTTGAAAATGCTGCAGCATGGTGCCTCCTATCGGCAGCACAACAATATGATCTTTATCGTAACCAAGATTTTTTGTTTGCATATACTGCATCTGCTGCAAAATGATTACGGTGTAAATAATAAGAAATACGGAAATACCAAACTGTGTTACGATTAAAGTTTTACGCAAAAGATTGTTGCCTCCCGTAAAGTTGAAGCCCTTTTTAAGTACACCCATAATTTGTGTACCCGATAAAATTAATGCAGGATATAGCCCCGCAAAAAA
>JAYVZR010000206.1:0-5216 GCA_043783135.1 Ferruginibacter sp.
TAGCTTTTTTATGCAACAACCGCCTTACTATCCAATAAACAAACTAATATTAATCCACCCCATGGGGATAACGCTAAAGTTTTAATGCGTTTGCCCTGGGGATGTCTGTATATCAAGTAATATTAATTAATTATTACTTAAATTCCAAGAGCTTTTAAAAATCAAATAAAAGCAGCTTACTTTATAAAATCAATTATCAATTTACTTAAGGCAACAGGATCATCTACGCATGGAATATGCCCTGATCCCACAATCACTTCAAACCTTGCTCCTTCAATTAAATCAGCCAGATCCTTCACTTCTTCCGGCAATGTAGATTTATCTTCTGAACCCACTACACACAATGTCTTAATTTTTAGCTGCACTGTTTGCGCTGTTAAATCAGCATCTCTTATTGCTTCGCAGGTTTGTATGTAACCTTCTACCGGTGTACGTTCCAGCATATTGGTGTAACCAGCTACCCTTATGGATTTTTCTTTTCTAAATTTTTCAGAAAACCATCTTTGCATTACATCGGCAGAAATAGCAGCTATACCTTTTTCTTTTATTACTCCAATCCGTTCATTCCATATTTGTTCGTTGCCAATCTTAAAACGGGTATCGCATAATACCAATTTATCAACGATGGAAGGTTTTTGAAATGCTATTAACTGGGCAATCATTCCACCAACCGATAAACCAACCGTAATACATTTACCAATTGAAAGATATCGCAGTAGACCACGCAGATCCGAAGCAAAATCGTTTAATCCATTGGGGGCTTTCACAACTGCAGATAAACCATGACCACGTTTATCAAACAATAAAATATTTCCGTACCCTTTCAACAGCTCAACAACATCATCCCAGATTCTGAAATCAGTTCCCAATGAATTAATAAATACAAAGGTGTGGGCATCCCTGTTTTCTGCAGATGGATGCTGAATAAACTTATAATGAATTAAGACGCCATTTATTTCTACAAAATTCATCGTTATATTTTTATGCCTGTTATTATTTACTTAGTAACGGTTTCAGGTAATGCAAATGCTACATACTGGTCACCGGATTTGCTCCCTATTTTTCCTCCACCACAGGCAATCACTACAAACTGTCTTCCTTCAATTACATAAGTAGCAGGGGTTGCATAGCCGGCAGCAGGCAGTTTGGCTTCCCATAAAACCTTGCCTGTTTTTTTATCAAAGGCCCTTATTTTTTCATCCTGTGTTGAGGCAATAAATACCAATCCACCTTTTGTTACAACCGGGCCACCATAAACCTGTGTTCCTGTTGGAGGGATACCTTTCTTTTTTAATTCTTCAAATTCACCCAAAGAAACCCTCCACAATAATTTTCCACTGTTCAGGTCCACCGCATTTAAAGTTCCCCATGGCGGTTTAACACCAGGGTATCCATCCTTATCCAAAAAGCGGTTGTAACCGGTAATTGTATAAGGCACTTCATCTAAAATACTTTTTTTAACTGCTGCATTTGAAGTTGGCTGCGAGGCTGGTTCTTTTGGTATAGCAGTACCTCTTCCGCCCGGTGAAACCGGTTTTTTAGATGGGGTATTTAATAAAAAAGCAAGCAATGCCCCCTTTTCATTTTCGGGTATTTGTTTAAAAGAAGGCATCATATTGCGACCAGTTTCCACTAGTTTTTTTATCTGCTCCCCATTGTACTTTTTATTAATATTTACCAGGGAAGGAAATGAACTTCCGTTTCCTTTTAATTCTGCCCCATGACAGGCAATACAATATTTATTGTAAATATCATGGCCAACGCCTTTCAAAGATTGATCATTTGCATCTGTTTTTGGCACATCAATCATGGTTAATGCCCAGGGTATTTCGCTTGCGTTTACATACAAAATTCCAGACTCGGGATCAACAGCTGCACCGCCCCATTCACCACCACCATCAAAACCTGGAAATACCATGCTGCCATCTTTTGAGGGAGGTGCAAACATGGTTTGGTATTTCACCATTTTATATTTCTCCATCATTTCCTTGTGGGCCTCAGGAGTTAAATCAGTTACGTCTTCCGGGCCAAATTTCTGCCGGGCAAAAGGTTCGGGCAAGGTAGGGATCGGTTGTGTGGGCCAAAGTTCTTCTCCTGGCAATCCAATGATGGGCACAGGTTTTTCTTCTATAGGAAAAACAGGCTTGCCATTGGTGCGGTCAAACAAAAATATATAACCGTGTTTAGTAATCTGGGCCACAGCATCAATATTTTTTCCATCATGTTTAATAGTTACCAGGTTGGGATTGGCTGGCAGGTCACGGTCCCATAAGTCGTGATGTACTACCTGGTAGTGCCAAAGATATTTTCCTGTTGCTGCATCTAAAGCAATCAAAGAATTGGCAAACAAGTTGGTTCCTTTGCGGAAACCTCCATAAAAATCTCCGCCTATACTGCCTGTTGGCACATAAACAATTCCCCGCTTTTCATCCAGCGACATTCCTGCCCAACTATTGGCTCCTCCAAGTTTATTCCAGGCATCTTTATCGGGCCATGTATCATAACCAAATTCTCCGGGGTGTGGTATGGTATGAAATATCCAGCGCCTTTCGCCGGTGCGGACATCAAAGGCCCGGATATGGCCCGGGGCTGCGTCTGCAGATTCTGCGACCCTTGTACCCACAATCAATAAATCTTTAAAAATAACTCCCGGAGTGGTGCCGGCTACAAAAGCATTAGCTCCTATCTCACGGTCTAAATTTTCAGCGAGATTAATAAACCCTTTATTTCCAAAGCTCCTAACAGGCTTACCATCCAATACATTAATGCAATAGGTTTTGGCACCTGCACTATATAATAGGCGCTGGTCATCGCCTTTTTCATCCCGCCAGTAAACCATTCCGCGGCTAACTTTATAAAAAGCATAAGGATCGTTTTTTGCGGAAGTATCCTCAACAGCCGGGTCAAATAGCCATTGTTGTTTTCCTGTAGCAGCATTGATGGCAAATAATTTTAACCTGGGGGTAGTGCCATATAAAATGCCATCTACCATTATTGGGTTACATTGATTTTGGGTACGGTTTGCAGTATCCCTGTCAAAAGAATTATAAGTCCAGGCAACCTGTAGTTGCGACACATTTGCAGTTGTAATCTGGCTATTGGATGAATAGCGGATGCCATCCTTTGAGCCTGCGTAAGCACCCCAGGTACTGTATGCCATTGCCGCATCTTTAGTATTGCTTTTGCAATTAGAAAGAATAACACAAACAATTAATAATCCAAAAAGTAAATATGAAACGGAAACTTTCTTCATGTGCATTTGTTTTAAAAAGTAATTCAATAAGAAAATGGAGCTTTTAAATTTCTCTTAAACCTACATAATTTTCAGCAATAGTTGTTACAAAAGCTTTGGATGATTTTATATAGTCAAATTTTGCTTTTTGCAATTGATAATCAAATCAGCCATATGTTTCTTTGTATAACTAAATTAATTATTAACCCGGTATTGTTTTGGGGTAGTACCTGTTTTTGATTTAAAGAAGCGGATAAAATCGCCCGGCGTTTCTTTCCCGATCTTATAGGCAATTTCACTAATGTTAAAAGTGTTTTGTTTCAGCAATACTTTTGCTTCAAGCAGCAACATTTCATCCAGATAGTTGTGGGTCGTTTTTCCGAAGGCTGATTTTATGCTGCGGTTAAGGTGCTTCGGTGAAACAGCAAGTATATCTGCATAAAAACTTATTTTTTGATTTTCATGAATATGGTTCACTAAAAGTTTTTTGTATTCATTATCAATAGGGTAAGCCGAATTATCAGTGATGCTGCTGATGGTTTGGGCAAAAGGTTTTATTTCAAAAAATAAGGTAAGCAGAATCCTGGCAACAAAATCGGGGTTACATTTTTCGCCCGACCGGTATTCCGGTTCAAGCCTTTTTAATAAATGTATTGTAAAAGCAGCAACCTTTGCATCAATGTCCACAATTGGGTTGCCGGTAAAATGAAGAAAGGGAAATGGCAGCAGCAGCTCCTTCTGAAAAAGTTTATTATAAAAAATATCAGAATTGAAATGGCAGCAGTACCCGCATGCATCAGCAGTCATGGACTGCATGGTGGTTATCTGGTAAGCAGGCAGAAAGAAAAACTGGTTTTTAGAAAATTCATAACTTTCAACGCTTTTGCACTGTACCGTTTTGCCATTGGTTAAAAATATAAAATCAAATACTTCTTTTTGGTGTGGCGGCAGTGGCAGTTATGCCAATTTATATAAGCGGATATAGTCTTCAATTCTATTTACGTGAAAAGCATTCTCTGCCTGGAAATGAAAGTTTTCCTACTCCATACTTCCCAAAGAAAGTTTGATACCATAATTACTAACATTCAGCAAAGGCACTTTTACATCTTTCGATATTTTCATACGGGCAACATTTATACTGGTAATCACGATATTTGCCGATTACTGTTATTGTTCACTTATTTGCTTTGGCTAAATTAATAATTTGTGCGGCATTGTTACCAGTAATTTTGCCGTTGAGTCGTTGAGACGTTTTTATTTTCTTTCTGCTAAACGTCTTAACGACTCAACGGCAATTCTTTACTTAATGATCTGACTGCTCCCCATCAGCCTAAATAAGAAATGGCAATTTGGTATGGCCAATTTGATACCTGCATTATATTTTTAGCTTTTTGTTGTTATCTTCATCATCAGTTTTCAAACATAATAGGTTGCTGCTATTGCCATACTAATTCAAACACTTTAGCAAATCTGGCATGTACCCTGAAAATATATTGAAACAGTAAAAATGATAAAAACAACAGGCGTATATTCTGCCTGTTAAAATTTTATGTTGAAAAATAAAAACATAGTAATCATAGGCGGCACCACAGGGTTAGGCCTTAGTGCAGCAAAGGCTTTTAGTGAAAAAGGTGCAAACCTGGTTTGTGTTGGACGAAATGAAGAAAGTATTGCCAAAGCAAAAAAACAATTAGGGAATAATGCAATAATCATTGCTGGTGATGCTGTAATGCCTGCTACTGCTGTGGAAGCAATTAATACCTGCATAGAAAGGTTCGGAAGTTTTAATGGCTTGTACCATGTAGCCGGTGGCAGTGGTAGAAAAATGGGTGATGGCCCCTTGCATGAACTTACATTGGAAGGCTGGAACAAGACAATGGAATTAAATCTTACCTCACTGATGTTATCTAATCAGGCAGCAGTAAAAAAAATGATTGAGCAAAAAACTGGTGGAACCATTTTAAATATGGGTTCTGTGCTGGGC
>JAYVZR010000207.1:0-5212 GCA_043783135.1 Ferruginibacter sp.
GAACGATGAAGTTATTATTATTCAGGCTCTGTACTACAGAGAGGCGGCTAAAGCTCTCCTCTCCTGGGAGCGTAGTATATTAAAGATTGGAGATCACAATTTTGTGACCTCCAATCTTTAAGTTTTATATTTACAATATCAAAATATTTATGATGCCAAAGAAAGAATTACAGGTATTAGTGGCAGAGCAAAAAATATTGAATAAAATCTATGTTATCCGTGGCGAAAAAGTGATGATAGATTAAGACCTTGCTGCAATGTATGCAGTAGAAACAAAACAATTGAATAGGCAGGTAAAACGAAATATAGAACGGTTTCCAAAAGACTTTATGTTTGAACTTACAAAGAAGGAATTTGAAAACTTGAGGAGCAAAATTGGTATCTCAGTCCCGGGGGTATATGAGAGCAGCACCGGGAATAAAATAAATAACAATAACAAATTTTTCGGGTAAGAAAAGAAAGATTATTTTTCAGCAATATGAAAAAAGTATCAGCACTAACAGCAGCCCTCGTCAGTATTATTTTTTCTGTAAATTATTCCTGTAATAACAATACAAATAAGGCTGATGATACGGTTGCCGAAGGAGAAAAACTGGCCCGTGCATATTGTATCTCCTGTCACGTATTTCCTGAGCCGGCATTACTTGAAAAAAAAACATGGGCTACGGGTGTGTTGCCAAAGATGGCGGAGCTGATGTATGTAGAGCATTATTACGACCCGAATAATGCAAAGGGGACACTTGGCGATATGCCTGCTTCGAGAGTGCAGCCTGATCAACTTTTCCCTTCTGAAAAATGGGAAAAAATTGTAAAATATTACACCACCGCAGCTCCTGAAAAACTACCCGAAAGAACTGATACGCTTTCTCCCATCCAGATAGGAATGAAAAACTTTTCTGCTTATTCATTTTACGGTAGGTTTTCGAACCCGGTAACCACGCTGGTTTATTTTGACACGGTGGCGAAAAAGATTTTCTTTGGAGATGGTAATGCGGGTAAAGTTTTTGTAACAAATTCCTCGTTTAACATAACTGACTCATTTTCTACTGATGCCGGAGCCACAGATATTCATCCTGGTAAGGTTACTTCGGTGGTAGCTATTGGAAGTATTACTCCTACTGATGAACCCCGGGGTAAACTGGAAATTGTAAAAAATGGAGAAGATCCCGTTACTATAATTGGTAACCTGCGACGCCCCGTGCAGGCTACTTATGCTGACCTTAACAATGATGGCAGGCAAGATATAATTATTAGTGAGTTTGGTTTCAGGCAAGGTGGTCTCAGTTGGTTCGAAAATACCGGAAATGGAAACTATACAAGACATACACTGAGGGCTTTGCCCGGAGCCATCCGAACCGAAGTGTATGATTTTAATAAAGACGGAAAGCCTGATATTGCCGTACTGATGGCACAGGGAGATGAAGGAGTGTTTATTTATTACAATGAAGGCAACGGTAAATTCAGGGAAGACAGGGTGATCCGGTTTCCCCCGGTATATGGTTCAAATTATTTTCAGCTTTTTGATTTTAATGGCGATGGTTTCATGGACATCCTTACCACAAATGGAGACAATGCTGATTACTCGATTATATTAAAGCCTTATCATGGTATCAGGATATTTTACAATAACGGAAGCAATCAGTTTGAGCAAAAATATTTTCTGCCTGTGTATGGCGTACAGAAAGCTATACCTGCTGATTTTGACAATGATGGTGATATTGACATTGTTTCTATTGCCTTCTATCCTGACTATGAAAAACGGCCGGAAGAAAGTTTTATTTACTGGGAAAACTCAGGCGATAATACTTATAAAAGATATACATTTAGCGGTTTTGCCGAAGGACGGTGGCTGACTATGGATGTAGGCGATATGGATGGCGACGGAGATAAAGATATTATTATAGGAAATGCTTTTATTCCGGTTGGCCATGTACCAGAGTCATATATAGAGGCATGGCGAAGCAGGCCTGTTTCCATTACAGTTCTTGAAAATACAATTAATAAAAAGTGATAGTTGCACGAATAAATAATTTTGTTATCAGCAAAAATAGAAGTGATTATAGTTTGATGAAGTAAGGGTTGAAAGAATCCGGTAAACGCTCGTTAGGCAGGAATGAGGAGTAGACAAAGTGTGTTGGCCTTCCAGTACCAGGCAGTTACTGATTGTCAGCACCTTTTCTTCCGCGGCAAGTCTCACCATCACAAACCTTCACAGGTGAATCTCTGCACTGGCCTGTTTTTTGGCAGCATTGCTCACCGTAACTACGAAGCGCAATACTATTCTTTAAAACTACTGTTTAAATCAATATCATCCAGCTTACGAAAATTCATTACGGTACATTTTCCCTGCTCCCACAAATATAAAAATTAGGACAACGACGAAGCTGCTATTATTTTAGCTCCGTAGCACGGCGGGTCGCCTAAGGTCAGACCCGCCTGGCAACGAGAGAAAATAAATTTTTAGAGGTACCCTTAAATAAATTTTTTGTAGATTAGAAGTTCAATAATAAAAGATAAAATGGTACAACTGGAAATAGAACTACTTGCACCTGCCAGCAAAGATGAAATTTACAGTTTACGTAATTTTCTAAAAGATCAATTACCGGATGCTGAATTTTTGATAAAAGAACAACCTCCTGCACCAGGTCAGATGAGTGGCAGTATACCAGAAACAATTGTAATGGGTGTGCTCCATGCTTCTTCTGCCATACTGATTGAAGAATTATATCAAAATCTTTTAAAACCGCTATTGGTAAAATGGAAAAACACCACTGAAAATAAGCACTCCCAACTGCAAATCATGTCATCTCTTTCAAGTGGAGAAGAAAAAATACATGTGCTTGAAAACTCAAAAGGGGAAACCGAAGTATTCAATTTTAAATATGCCATAGACACAGATAAGACGTATGCATTACTAATCGGCGTTGGAACATTTAAGAAGGATTTTCATTTAATACCACCTGCTAAAGGTAATGTGGAAGATCTTTATAAAATACTTACCGATAAAAAGCATATTGGTATACCGAGGCAAAATATTACCGTTTCATACGATGAAACACATGTTGAAATACAAAAGCAATTGCTGCAGGCAAGCCGCAGGCAGGATGTACAGACATTGATCATTTATTTTGTAGGGCATGGGCACCGGAGCGATGTAAAAAAATTATCACTTATTGCGGCGGATACTGAAAAAATAGGAGATGATGTTATCGGCGGGATTGATTTTGATTTTATCAGCAATAAAATATTGAAGAACTCTGCAGCCAGGCAAAAGATATTGATACTGGATACCTGCCATAGTGGTATTGCTACACAAGGCGGAGATGATATAGTTGCTGATTTTGATGTTAAAGGAAGTTATATACTTACTTCTTCACCGGGCGATGAAGTTTCTTATTTTGAGAAAAATGCAAGGAACACTTATTTTACCGGTGCCTTACTGGATGTATTAGAGCATGGCATCGATAATACCAGCGAAATGCTTGCCCTGGAAGATTTGTATGGCTATACGAAAGAAATACTTGTGGAAAAAAATATGCCGCATCCCAATGCAAAAAATGAAATGAACATCCCGCCATCCCAGTTTTTTGTAGCCCGTAATCCATCTTTTTCAGGAGAAAAATTAAAGCTGAGAGCATATAACCTATTTCGTGATGGAAAGCTAAGGGATGCTCTGGACGAGTACCGGTCATTGTTAAAACGCTTCCCAAATGATGAGAGCCTTCGTAAGCAATTTGAGGAATGTGAGACAGAATTGTCGTTTTCAATACTGGTGCATGATGCCAATATTTTGTTTTACCAGGGAAGAGACTATGCTAAAGCCGGGGTGCTTTTTAAAAAAGCTTACAGTATAAAAAAAGACGCCATGGTTATGGAAAAGATAAGGGAATGTGAACAGCCTCCACTGGCAACTGCGGCTCCCAATCTGCTTGATAAAGTGAAGAGCAATGAAAACTATATTGCTTTTAAAAAAGCAAGCGAAAGAAAAGCTTATTTTGCTGCGTTTTTATATTTAAAAAAGTTGAAACTGGTTTTCCCGTCAAACAGCTATGTAGCAGAAGAAACCGCTTTGATGGAAAACAAATTAAAAGATTTTGAAGCAAACAGAAATGATGAAAGACTGATTAATTATTATAGTTATTTGAATAATGGTGAATTATTGCAGGCACAGGAAGAACTAAAAATGCTCCTGCAAAATGATCCTGAATACCCCGTATTTCTGAAGTTACAAAAAGCGATACAGGTAAGGATACGGGAAGAAGAAAAAAATAATACAGAAGAAAAAAAGCCTTTACTCTTCAGGATTTACCAATCATTAAGCTTTTCAGGTAAAATTATTATGCTGCTGTTACCTGTTGCAATTATTGTTGCAAGCATTATATTTTTTGTAAAAGAACATAAAGAAAAAGATCTTTCTTTTTTAAGAGAGATGCTGAAAACTGATGCTAATAAAGCAATTGCATTATTAAATGAAAAGGCTGCAGGCGACGATTCTGCAAAACTTGTTTTGGGTGAATATTATATTAAAAAGGGCGATTATATTCTTGCCAGGGCAAGTCTTGAAAATGCAGCACTTCCTGCAGCTAAAAGTGCACTCGGTAAATTATACCTTGATAAGACAAACTTTGGATCTGTCGATTCTTCAAAAGCAGATTATTTGTTCAATACAGCTCTTTCCCTGGGGCATGATTCAACGGCCAGTTTTAATTTAGGAACGATTGCGCTAAATAAATATAGTGTACAAAAAAAAATAAATAATTACTTGTGGGATTTTGGAACTCCTGCTGATTGGAAAAATTCGGTAAAACACCTTGCCAATGGATATATAAATGGATGTTACCTGTGCGGGAATACATTAAGTATAATGTATTATGACAGAGCCAATGACCTTTATCTAAATCATAAATACAATGATGCTTATCCCTTTTACTTAGCAGCCATTGAATATGGAAATAGCGATGCAATGTGTTACCTGGGTATTATGTTTAATGATACGGGCTGGGTTAAAAAAAATATTGATTCTTGCAAAAAATGGTATTTGTATGGAATGCAAAACAATCATGCATTATCTTATAATAATTATGCATGCCTGTTTATAGATAATGGTTCTGCCGGTTCTGCCTTTTATGATTCTGCTTATAAGTACCTCTTAAAGGCAAGAGAACTGGATCCATCACTTTACTATACATATACTAACATTGGGACGATTTTT
>JAYVZR010000208.1:0-13593 GCA_043783135.1 Ferruginibacter sp.
TCGCTACTTGTTAACTCAAAACTTTAATTTTAATAAACGATTCGCTATCGCCATGATATTGCTGTATGAACAATTGCTTTGCTTTTATGTTTCCTTCTACACAACAATCATCAACAATTACCTGGTAAAATGCGTTTCTTTTTGATAGTCAATTTATAAAACCAAAATTAAACGACTGATTATGAATGTAAAAAAACTTGCAAAAGGCATGCTCTGCTTATGCCTTGCCTTTTTTTCCACTGTGGCTTTTGCCCAAAACAAAGAGGTTACAGGTAAAGTAACAGACTCAAAAGATGGTTCGCCAATTGCCGGTATATCTGTAATAGGAGAAACCACATCAGGTAAAAAAGTTGGTACTGCTACGGCAGCTGACGGAACCTACAAATTATCTTCAAGTGATGGGTTTAAAAAAATTGTACTTACTGGTGCAGGTTTTTTGAAACGTGAAGAAAATGTTACTGGTAAAAGTGATTTATCTGTTACACTAACTACTGCTAATACCAGTTTAAATGAAGTGGTAGTAGTTGGTTATGGTACCAGGAAAATTAAAGACTTAACTGGTTCTGTTGCCGCAATATCCACAAAAGATTTTAATAAAGGAGTTATTGCAACTCCCGACCAGCTTATAGCAGGCCGAACACCTGGTGTTACAGTTATACCGGGAGATGGCCAGCCCGGATCTGCATCTACCATTAATATCAGGGGATCCTCTTCAATCAGGGGTAATAATACACCGTTGTATGTAGTTGACGGGGTACCTTTATTCAGTGGTGGTACATCTGGTAATGGTGGTAGTGGTGTAGAGGGAGACCAAACACCGATGAACCCTCTGGCCTTTTTAAACCCCAATGATATTGAAAGCATGACGATATTAAAAGATGCCTCTTCAGCAGCTATTTATGGATCACGCGGTGCAAATGGGGTTATTCTTGTTACTACCAAAAGTGGAAGAAGTAAAAGAGGGACACTTACTTTTAATAGTAATTTCGGTTGGTCTAAACCAGCATCAAGGTACAACTTGCTAAAACCATCTGACTTTTTAAAAACTGTTAAAGCTGCAAATATTGCTTCGGGTGCAAGTGAAGAAGCTGCGACTCTTGCTGTTACCAATGTAGATAATGGTGCATCAACAAATTGGCAGGATGAAATTTTTCAAACAGGGTTAGCTCAAAATTATAACCTTGGATGGGGTATTGTAAATAAAGGAACTTCAGTACGCTTAAGCGGCTCTTATGATAATCAAAAAGGTATTGTAAAAACCAGCGGTTTGGAAAGGTTAACATTTAAAGCAAACTTATCTCAAAAACTGCTTAATGATAAGTTGAAGTTAGAAGCTTCGCTGACTTATGGTAATGTAAAAAATGCCTATGCACCCAATTCAACCAATGCAGGTTATCAGGGAAGTTTAATTGGAGCGGCAATATCATATAATCCAACTAATCCGATATTTGATAAAAACGGTTATTATTTTGATAGGAATGACGGTAACAGGAACCCTGTTGAAATGTTAAACTATTTTACTGATAACGATAATGTTAACCGTTATTTAATGAACCTTAGTGCCAGTTACGAAATCATAAAAGGACTTACTTACAAAGCAACCTTTGGTTATGATAATTCGCAAAGCCTTAGAAAGTCTTTTTCAGATCCAAGGCTTCTATCGGGTACATTCGGGGGTACAACTAATGTTTTTGGAGTAGATTATAAAAATGGTATTCAAAATAACGGCAGGGCTATTTACCAGAATCAGGATGTTACGTCAAACCTGTTTGAAAATACACTTACGTATGATAAATCTTTCGGCAAGGGGCAGGATTTAGATGCAATATTGGGCTATTCTTATCAGGGTACCCAATATGGTGGATCAGCTAAAGTAGGTTGGGGGCTTACCACCCCTGTGGTTACCCCACAAGATGTATTTATAAAGGACATGAATAATTTTGTAAATCATAATGCAGCCTATATTCCTTTTTATAGTAAAGAAGAGCTGCAATCTTATTTTGGAAGGATAAACTATACCATTAACAATAAATACCTGTTAACCGCAACTGTAAGAATTGATGGATCTTCTAAATTCGGTACCAATAACAAGTATGGTACTTTTCCGGCCTTTGCTGCAAAATGGAAAATAATGAGCGAAGATTTTGCCTCAAAATCATTGGGTAATGTGTTCAGTGACCTAAGCCTTAGGGCCAACTGGGGTATTTTAGGAAGCCAAGACGGTTTAGGGGCATATGATGCACTAAATGTTCAAACTACTTATTTTACAAAAATTGACGGAAGCACAACTGGAACAAATTTAGATCACCAGGGTAATAATAATTTAAGATGGGAGACTGCGACTACTACAGGTGCAGGACTTGATTTTGCTTTAAAAGGCAACCGGTTAAGCGGTACTATCGATTACTTTTATACAACCAGGAAAGATCTTCTTTATTATGGACCTGTTCCGGGTGGTTTCAGTGCATCCAGCAACTATTTTTCTAATTTACCAGGATCTGTTATTAACAAGGGTTTGGAATTTAGCTTTAATTACCAGGCTATTAAAACAACCAAGTTTAATTGGGATATTAGTTATAATATGACATTCTATCATAATGAAATGCAAGGGTTCGATGTAGCAGTTAATACCGGTATTGTAAATGGCCAGGGTTTATCCGGCGCTTATGCACAAACATTTACCAACGGGTATCCTTTATTTACCTGGAAAATGCCTGTATTTCAAGGTTTTGATGGTAATGGGTATGCCAGGTATGCTAATGGAACAAAAGATCAGTTGCTGGGAGGCGCATTGCCTAAATTTACAGCTGGTTTAACCAATAGCTTTAGTTTAGGAAGATGGAATGCAAACATCTTCATTAACGGGGC
This sequence comes from Ferruginibacter sp., assembly GCA_043783135.1. Classification (GTDB taxonomy): domain Bacteria; phylum Bacteroidota; class Bacteroidia; order Chitinophagales; family Chitinophagaceae; genus Ferruginibacter. Next base: position 2,869 of record JAYVZR010000208.1, read on the forward strand.
CACAGGGTTTTATGTGTATAATAATACCGCCAACGCCCTGTTTCTTGCGGGAGCTGTTAAAACAGCGCATAATGTAACTTATGAAGTGGCCAAAAATGGAGAAAGCCCCATTAACCCGGGAAGTGTTTCTTCAAGATTTTTAGAAAAAGGTGATTTCCTTAGGTTGTCCAATGCACAGATTTCTTATAACTTTAATATAACCAATAAATACATAAAAACTTTTTCAATGACAATTGGGGGACAAAATTTAGCGTTGTTTACCAATTATTCAGGGTTAGATCCGGAAGTGAATGTGAGTCACCCAATCAATGGAGTTCCATCCCGCGGTTTTGATTATGCTGGTTATCCAAAAGCAAGAACTGTAAGTGTCGGCCTTAATCTTGGTTTTTAATTTAAAAAAATATACAGATATGAAAAAAATAATGTTAAATCAATCTACTCTTGTGTTGCTTTTTACGGCAACGCTTATAGGGTTTTCTTGTACTAAACTTGAACCAAAAATACAGGGTGCACAATCAATTGCCCCCATTGATGCAGGCGGAGCCCCGGCAGCATCTTCAATAGGCAAAGTGTATGAGCAATTGAATCAGTTATTGGGTCAGGGTAATTCATATGCAATGGAAGAACATTCCACTGATGAATTAATGGGCCCGACAAGGGGTACAGACTGGGATGATTTTGGCACCTGGCGCAAATTGCATTTGCATACCTGGGATGGTGCGCATAACCAGGTTTATGATACCTGGAATGGATTAAACGGAGCATTATACCAAACAACTTTATTAGCAGAATCTACTACTGCTTCTGCAGAGGATAAAACAGCAGCTAAATTTTTAAGGGCTTATTTCTCCTATATGATAGTTGATTTGTATGGACAGTTACAGCATAGGCCTGCTACTGCTGCTATTGCAGATTTACCGGATGTATATAGCCGTTCAGAGGGAATTGATTATATCATTACTGAACTCGAAACAGTTATTCCGCTTTTGCCTGCATATACCCATGCAACAAGAGATAAAGCTACAAAAGAAGCGGCACAATTTTTATTGGCGAAATGTTATTTAAATAAGGCTGTTTACAAACAGGATCCTAAGTCACCTGCTGGGCCTTATACTTTTGCCGCTGCTGATATGAATAAAGTTATCGGCCTTTGTAACGCTATAGCGCTTAGTGCTGATTTATCGGTTGCTGCTAATTATTGGGACAACTTTACCTGGAAAAATGGTAGTACTTCTACAGAGAATATTTTTGTGCGTACAAATGGCGGTGGTATTAATGTGGTTTGGTATAGTTGTATGGGCAATCACTATGCGATGCCGCCAGACGGATGGAATGGCTTTACCACTTTAGCCCAATTTTATAATAGTTTTGAAGATGGGGATGTTCGTAAATCTGCGGATATACCTGGTTACACAACATTAGTTGGACGAGGAGCGGGTTTTTTAATAGGTCAGCAGTATGGTCCAAAAGATAAAAAAATTGGAAATCCAGTAGGTCCATTAAATGACAGGAGCGGTAATCCTCTTGTATTTACGCCAGATGTAAGCCTGTTCTTTTCTACAGAAACAAAAGGTATCAGAACCAACAAATACCCGTTAGACCCTGCCGAGATGAACGGTGGTGGCTGGGGTAGTAAAAATGACTATGTATTCTTCCGTTTTTCTGATGTGCGTTTAATGAAAGCTGAAGCTATTTTGAGAAGTGGAACCGATGCATCGGAAACCCCATTGGCTATTGTTAATGATATCCGTGCCAAAAGAAATGCTACAGTACTTGCTTCTGTTGATTTAACTAAGTTATTGGCAGAAAGAGGAAGGGAATTATATTTGGAAGGATGGAGAAGAAACGATATGATACGTTTTGGTGTATTTAATGCCCCTGTTGGTGAAAGGCCAAATGCTTCTGATGGTACAAGGTGCGTTTACCCAATTCCTAATATTTCACTTTCTTCAAATCCTAACCTTCACCAGAACGTTGGATACTAAGTAATATCTTTTATATTTTTAAAGGCCATTTTATTAATGGCCTTTTTTTATTTTTGCGTATGAATTTATTACGACTTTACCCATTATTACTTGCTTTTATTTTTTATTCCTGCAGTCAAAAAAAAGAAGAAAAGCCCTTATTTACTTTAATGGAAAACACTGCCATACAGTTTGAAAATAAGATCAGCGAAACAAAGAATCTAAATGTTTTCAACTACAGGAATTTCTACAATGGAGGTGGTGTAGCAACAGGCGATCTTAATAACGATGGGTTGGCAGATGTTTTTTTTACAGCTAACCAGGGAGGCAATAAATTATATTTAAATAAGGGGAATTTTCAATTTGAAGATATTTCTGTAAAAGCTGGTTTTACAGAAAAAAAACAATGGAGTACCGGTGTAGTATTTGTTGATATTAATGCTGACGGCTGGCTGGATATATATGTTTGTAATGCGGGAAATATCTTTGATACGGCGTTGAAAAAAAATCAACTGTTTATAAATAACCATGACCTTACATTTACAGAAGCCGCAGCAAAATATGGCTTAGACAATAACGGCTACACTACACAGGCATCTTTTTTTGATTATGATTTAGATGGGGATTTGGATTGCTTTATGGTAAACAACAGCCCCATCCCGGTAAATACATTAAACTATGCCAACATGCGTGATTTGCCTTTGGAAAAATCGCCTGTTGCTGATTTTCTAAAAGGTGGCGGCGATCATTTGTACAGAAATGATAATGGCCATTTTACAGAAGTTACAAAAGCAGCGGGCATTCACGGTGGCCTCATTAGCCTCGGACTGGGTGTAACAGTTGGCGATATTAATGAAGATGGATACCCGGATATTTATGTGTCGAACGATTTTTTTGAAAGGGATTATTTATATATCAATCAAAAGAACGGCACATTTAAAGATGAATTGGAACAACGTGTACAACACACAAGCCTTTCTTCAATGGGTGCCGATATGCAGGATATAAATAATGATGGATATCCTGATATATTTACAACAGATATGCTGCCAGGCGATGATTACCGTTTAAAGGCAAATACATCATTCGAAAATTATGATGTATTTAAGCTAAAGCAAAACCAGGGTTTTTATAACCAGTTTACACAAAATGCCTTACAGGTAAATAATGCCAACGGCAAATTTATTGAAACTGCTTTTTTCAGCGGTGTAGCTGCAACAGACTGGAGTTGGGGTGCTCTTATGTTTGATGCCGATAATGATGGACAAACAGATATATATGTTAGTAATGGTATTTATCGTGATGTAACGGACCAGGATTTTATTGATTTTTTTGCCAATGATCTTATTCAGCAAATGGTAATTACCGGTAAAAAGGAAGAGATTAATACGGTTAGTAATAAAATGCCATCCAACCCAATACCCAACGTTGCTTTTAAAAATATGGGTGGTTTACGCTTTAAAGATGCTGGTAAAGAGTGGGGTTTTACAACACCTTCTTTTTCTAATGGAGCTGCCTATGCGGATTTAGATAATGACGGTGATTTGGATTTAATAGTAAACAATGTAAACCAAAAAGCTTTTGTTTACCGCAATAACAGCAGGGAGTACAATGCAAATAATTATATAGCCATATCACTAAATTATAAATCGCCTAATTTATTCGCCATTGGCAGTACTATAAAAATATACCAGGGCAACCAAATTATCAACCGGCAAATAATTCCAAGCAGGGGTTTTCAATCTTCTGTAGATTACAAACAAACAATAGGCTTAGGAAAAATGGGAATTGATTCCATGACAGTTACATGGCCCGACAGAACAACCACTTTAATTTACAAACCCCTTCTTAATAAATTGAATGTAATAAATTATTCCCCTGATTCTGTAAAATCGAGAACCCTGTCACATACAAGCGTAGTACCAATATTTGCGAAACTCAATTATGGTTTTGATAAACATGTAGAAGATGATTATGTAGATTTTTATCTGGAAAGAAATATCCCACTTATGCTTAGTCGGCAAGGTCCAAAAGGGGCTACAGCTGATGTAAATGGCGATGGATTACAAGATGTTTATATTGGCGGGGCAAAGGGTCAGCCTGGGCAATTATACATGCAAACGGCAAATGGGTTTATCAAAAAAGATGTTCCGGATTTTAAGACTTATTCGTTTGATGATGTAACTGTGGCCTTCTTTTTTGATTGCGATAACGATGGCGATGCCGATCTTTTTACAGGAGGTGGAGGTAACTTCGCTTCAGCTACTTCAGGTAGTTACCTCAATCAAATTTATTTAAATGATGGCAAAGGAAATTTTACTTTAAAACGTGGGGCACTGCCAATTATTAACACAAACTGCGGAGCTGCAATTCCGATAGATTATGATGGAGACGGAAACCTTGATTTATTTATTGGCAGCAGAAGTGTTCCGCAGAGTTATGGTGAAGACCCACATAGTTTTATATTGCATAACGATGGAAAGGGAAACTTTAAAGATGTAACTGCTTTGGTTGCTCAGCCGTTAACCTCCATTGGAATGGTAACAGCTGCCGGGTACGCTGATGTAAATGGCGACCAGAAGAAGGATTTAATCGTTGCCGGAGACTGGATGTATCCTCATGTTTTTTCATTTAACGGTAAAAGTTTTGTAGAAATAAAAACAGGGCTTGAAAACTTATTTGGCTGGTGGCAATCAATGGAGGTAACAGATATAGATAATGATGGCGACCAAGATTTAATTTTAGGAAATATCGGAGAGAATTTTTACTTACAACCTGATATTGCCAATCCGGTTAAACTCTGGATGAGTGATTTTGATCAAAATGGAACAATTGATAAAATATTTACCAAAACTGACCAGGGAAAAGATGTGCCGGTTTTTACAAAAAGAGAAATTACAGACCAGATTCCCTCACTAAAAAAACTCAATTTAAAACATCACGAATACGCGACGAAAACTGTTCAGCAACTTTTTGGTAAGGATATTGAAAAAGCAAAAGTGAAGCAGGTAAATTATTCGTCATCCTGTATAGCATATAATGATGGCAACGGACATTTTAGCATTAAAAAACTCCCCACGGAAATTCAACTATCATCTGTAAATGCCATAAAGGCAATAGATATAAATAAAGATGGATACATGGATATTATTGCCGCCGGAAACTTTTTTGATTTAATACCACAATTCTGCAGGCTTGATGCAAGTTATGGACACGTATTGCTAAATGATAAAAAAGGCAACTTTTTTGAAATGCCCAATTCAAAAACAGGTTTAGATTTGAATGGTCAAACAAGGGATATTATTTCTTTAAAATACAAAAAGCAAGATTGTATTATTTTCCTGGAAAATAATGAATTTCCTATAATGTATAAAATACAACCATAAAGAATTGGTGAATAAGAATTATTAGTTGAAAAGGGTTAGCAGTAAAAGCTGTTCAGAACAGCAAAAAGTATTTATGAGGATTCAAAATAAAGTATTTAACCGTTTTGTAAAATATAGCCTTTTTATATTGCTGGTATCAATGCTTTTTTTTGCCTGTAAACAAAAGGAAAAAATACAATCACCGTTATTTGCAACACTTAATAGCAGTCACACACATCTTAATTTTATCAATCAGCTTAAACCCACTCCTCAGTTCAACCTGTTTACCTACATGTACTATTATAACGGTGCAGGAGTAGGTGCCGGGGATTTTAATAATGATGGATTGGTTGATCTTTTTTTTACAGCAAACCAGGGGGAGAATAAATTATTTTTAAATAAGGGGTCATTAAAATTTGAGGATGTTACAGCAGCTGCTGCCATACCACAGGATAAAGGGTGGAGTACCGGCGTATCTGTAATTGACATTAATAATGATGGCCTATTGGATATTTATATTTGTAAAGTAGGCCATTACAAAACACTAAACAGCAAAAATCAATTACTTATTTGTAAGGGAATTAATAAACAGGGAGTACCTTTTTATAAAGACGAAGCAAAAGAATATGGATTAGACTTTACAGGGTTTAGTACGCAGGCAGTTTTTTTTGATTACGATGGAGATGGTGACCTGGATATGTTTTTACTAAATCATTCTGTAAATCATGATGGCAATTACGCCCCAAGAGATAGGTTTTTAAATACATTCGATTCCCTGGCAGGTCAAAAACTTTACAGGAACGATATTAAGAATGATGCTTCAGGAAAAGCATCCATATTTTTTACTGATGTTACCAGGCAATCTGGTATTAATGGAAGTAAAATTGGCTATGGGCTTGGTGTAGCTGTTGCTGATATTAACCTGGATGGCTGGCCGGATTTTTATGTAGGAAATGATTTTCATGAAAATGATTATCTCTACATTAATCAGAAAAATGGAACATTTAGCGAAGAAAGCAATAAAAGATTGATGCATACCAGCCAGTTTAGTATGGGGGTTGATGTGGCGGATATAAATAACGATGCTTATCCAGAAATAATCTCCATGGATATGCTTCCATACGATCCTTATATCCTTCGCCGCTCATTGGCAGAAGACGATTATAATATTTTTCAGCAAAAAATTTTGTTTGGATATAATTACCAGTATGCCCGTAATAATTTACAATTAAACAGGCGCAACGGCATGTTTAGCGAAACGGCACAGTATTCGGGAGTATATGCCACCGACTGGAGCTGGTCGTGCCTTTGGATGGATTTTGATAACGACGGAACTAAAGATCTTTTTATTTCTAACGGCATCCCCAAAAGAATGAATGATATTGATTACATCAATTTTGTTTCAAGTGATGAAGTGCAGCAAAAACTCATAAATAACGGTATGGCCGATAAGGATATGAGCCTGCTTAATAAATTTCCTGAAATTAAAATTCCCAATAAATTTTTTTCTAACACCGGCAATTTAATTTTTAAAGATGTAACAGATAGTATTGAAAATAATCCAGCTTCTTTTTCTAACGGGGCTGTGTATGCAGATCTTGATAATGATGGCGACCTGGATATTGTGGTTAATAATATTAACGATCCGGTTTTAATATATAAAAATACGGCCAATGATAAAAAAGATAAACCGTACGCCACCATAAAATTAAAGGGGCCAGAAAAAAATATTAATGCCATTGGTGCTAAAATAGTTTTATTCGCCAATGGCGGTATCAGGACTTATGAAAATAACCCCGTACATGGGTTTCAATCAAGTATGCTTGAGCCGATTCATATAGGATTAGATAAAACCAGGATTGATTCTGCATTTTTAATATGGCCCGATAATACATATCAGTCTATAGAAATAAAAGCCAATCAGCAATTATCATTTTCATATATACCGAACCTGCCAAAATATAATTATACATCACTAACAAATTATTATAAACCTTCAACAAATAGCCTGGAAGATATTACTTCAACAACCGGATTGAATTACAGGCATTTTGAAAACTCCTTTAATGAGTTTGACAGGGAACAGCTTCTTCCTCATATGGTATCGACAGAAGGGCCTGCATTAGCCATTGCCGATATTAATCATGACGGGTTGGAGGATGTTTTTATCGGGGCATCAAAAACCTATCATAACGCAGTTTTCCTTCAAACTTCAGAAGGAAAATTTATCAAAACATCCCAACCGGAAATGTTGAAGGACAGTATGTGGGAAAATGTAGATGCAACCTGGACTGATGTGAATAATGATGGTAATATTGATTTAGTGATAGCAACCGGTGGTAATGAATACTATGGTAAAGAATCTCACTTACTGCCCTTGTTATACCTTAATGACGGCAAAGGGAACCTTACAAAAAAAACCGATGCCTTTACAAATATTTATACCACACAAAGTACAGTAGCGCCTTATGATTTTAATGGCGATGGCTTTATAGATTTATTTATAGGCGGCCGTGCCGAACCTTGGAATTACGGCAAAATGCCCCGTTCCTACTTATTGCAAAATGACGGAACAGGAAAATTTACAGATGTAACAGCAAAATATTCAATCGATTTATTACAACCGGGTATGGTAACCTGTGCTAAATGGGTAGACATTGATAAAGATGGTGACAAGGATTTGGTTCTTTGTTATGAATGGGGTGGTATTGATGCGTATATCAATAATAAAAGCGGATTTTTAAGAAAAGTAATTAGTGATAAAAAAGGATGGTGGAATTTTATATTACCATGCGACCTTGATAACGATGGTAATATCGATTTTATTGCAGGTAACTTTGGTTTAAACAGCCGGCTGAAAGCTTCAGAAAAAGAACCGGTTATTCTTTATTATAATGATTTTGATGACAATGGTAAAAAGGAACAGGTGCTTACTTATTTTGTGAATGGTAAAGAAATTCCTTTTGCAACCAAGCAGGAGCTGGAGAAACAAATGCCTTTTTTAAAGAAGAAATTTTTATATGCAGAAGATTTTGCAAAATCATCACTCAATTCTCTTTTTGGAGTTGATAAAATTGATGGTTCAGATAAATTAACCGCCAACTTTTTTTCAAATGCAGTATTGATGAATAAAGGCGGTATGCAATTTGAAACGATAGCTTTACCATTTGAGGCACAATTAAGTTCTTTAAAAGATGCAGTGGTTATAAATGCCAATAACGATGCATTGTCCGATATATTGATTGTGGGGAATTATTATGATAATAATATTGAATTAGGAAGGCAAGACGCAGATTTTGGAACAATATTGATTAATAAAGGACAGGGAAAGTTTGCTGCTGAAACAGTAAACGGTTTGGCAATAAAAGGGCAGGTAAGACATATAAAGCCGATGCAACTTAACAATCAAAAGGCATTTGTTTTGGCAAGAAACAACGATAGCACAATGGTTGTAAAATTTAAGTAAATGAATCCACTATTGAAAAACCGGGTAATACAACCGGGTAACCCATTTAGTGGAATCTGTTTCTGTTAAGCGGTCAGTCACTAAAGATTGAAAAGAAATGGCGGGGGAATTTTTTTTATAATCCCTGAAATAATTTGTTAGTTCCTCCTCACCTTTCACAATGCTGTAAGCCCCACCCTTAACATCTGCCGTTAGTATAAATCCTAAATGCATGTGCTTAAGTTCAAACTGGCCTTCTGATGGCAAATCTTTTTTTGTTGGTACAGCCACCATTACTTCAAAAATAGCGGGGCCTTCTTTTTCTACATGAAGCATTGGATGGCCTGACTCCTCACCACCTTTTTTTTGAATGTAACCTTTTACTGATTGAATCATTCCATATATTTCCTGTGTAGAAGGGTATTGTTGAAATGTATCCTTTAGAGATATCATAGACGCCTCTGCAACTCTTTGCCTCGTAATCTTTAAGCCATAAATATTTTCAGGGTTGTCAAAATATTTTTTCATATTCTCTAATAAAAGAACTATGTTTTTACTGCATTTCCTTACCGCAAAATATTGTTCAAACCTTATTAAAGGATTTGCAGAATAGTTAATGTTGTTAAACATCCATTGAAATTGAGTAGAATCATTTCCGTAGAATAAAACCTGTAAAACAGCTTTTACCGAATCTTTATTGTTAAAGATGGTTGTTTGTATACCGTTTAGAAGTATTTTATCAATTTTGTAAGTACGGCTTTGATAAGTATAAAGGGTGTCATTTATTTTTTTACCTGGCCACCACAATTGCCAATTTTCTGTATTGATTATTTTTCTGGATGCACCGCTTTCTGTACAGTTAACCATAACCTGGTAGCCAGTATTTTTGTTAGCTGGAATTAAGAAATAAAGAATGGTGGCAATGACAAGAAGAAATAAGCAAACAATTATGATCCATTTTTTCATGTAAAAACAATTTTATAGAAGGCTGCAGATAAAATATTTGGCAAATAAAACCAAATTAATCCACTAATCATTTTGTAAAATAAAAATATCTTCGGTTTCTTTTTATTTAGCGGTATTAAAAATTTACAAAGCTTCCAGTAAACAAAATGAATAAGGTTCTATAACCAGGTATTCCTTATCCCTGCCAACTACATATTCCTGTTGCTGCCAGTGATCAAATAATAAAGTGGGTGGGTTTCCATTTTCTTTTACTGTTTGCCAGTCAACATAAGCCCCTTCATTTTTAAAATTAAAAAAACAATACAGGCGTTTATCATCCAGTTGGCGTAAAAAACCAGCTACATGGATATTGTAGGGCGATAGCCAGGTAAGGTTACTGCAATCTGCCAGCATGGGTAACTTTTTTCGAATGCTGTTTAATAGTTGGGTTGCAGAAAAAATCCGTTGTTCAATGCTGCCATCAACATCAATATTATTATTTTTTTTCCAATCAATAACCGGCCGGTGCATCCAACGGTTATCATAACTTTTTGCCGGATCAGATAAGTAACTATAATCATTTGTATAGCCAACCTCGTCGCCATAAAAAAGCATGGGTAAGCCACCAATAAAAAAACTACAGGCCTGCATAACAATTATCCTGTTGATAGCAGTATTTATCTCCTCTTCATTGTTATTTGTAATAGCTTTTTCAAGACCACATAACGAAGCTAATGTACCGCTGATTCTTGCATCCTGTGTTTTTGGATTTACAGAAAAAAGGGCACCTGTTGCCGGAGAGCCGGGTACATTGCCTGAGTAAAAATCTTTTATAAATTTGCGGTGTTGATAAGGATCAAAAGAAGCCTGTTGAATCATATAATCATCATAACCCAAACCAATATCATCGTGGCAACGTGTATAGGTTATCCAGGAAGTGCCATAAGGTTTTTTTAGCAGCTCATGTTGTGCAGCCAGTAGTACTCGGGTATCGCCGGTAGCCAGT
>JAYVZR010000209.1:0-5195 GCA_043783135.1 Ferruginibacter sp.
TTGATAAAAATGCTTCTCTTTCACTGATGCAGCAATTGCAGGAGTTATCGGCTGCACTGCCGGAAACCATTTTTAATGAAAAACAGCAATACAAGAAAATACCTTTTTTCAAAAAAATATTTTTTAAAAAGTGGGACATAAAAAACTATTACAGCTAATTAAAATGCCGCCCTGGCACTTGCAAGCCCCTCTGGAATATTCTGCCCCTTTACTGTTAATAAATGAGCCAAAAAATACAAAACCCCAAATTTCCATTTTCAAACTTCAACCCCTACCTTTGCCGCCGAAAATAAGATGCCCCTATCCCTTATGGGCCTTATCAAAATAAATGATGTTCTTATTCAAATAAATCAAGCCCCCCTTTAGGGGATGGGGGCAAAATTTTTCATTATGGCCAATACTGGTAAAATCAAATCAATCATCGGTGCTGTATTAGATGTTCAGTTCGACAGCGGCAGCAAACTCCCTGAAATATTAAATGCACTTGAATTAAAACGCCAGAACGGGGATATACTGGTGCTGGAAGTGCAGCAGCACCTGGGCGAAGACAGTGTACGTACCATTGCCATGGACGGTACCGAAGGATTGGTAAGGGGTATGGTGGTTACAGATACCGGAAAGCCAATAGCCATGCCAGTGGGAGATGCTATCAAAGGCCGTCTCTTTAATGTAACGGGTGATGCAATTGATGGTTTGCCACAAGTGAGCAAAGTAGGTGGCCGCCCCATTCATGCCAAGCCACCATTGTTTGAAGACCTGAGTACCGCCAATGAAATTTTGTTCACCGGTATCAAGGTTATCGATTTGATTGAACCTTATGCAAAGGGTGGTAAAATTGGTTTGTTTGGCGGTGCAGGTGTGGGCAAAACAGTATTGATACAAGAGTTAATTAATAATATTGCAAAATCATATAGTGGTGTATCCGTATTTGCAGGTGTGGGCGAAAGAACAAGAGAGGGTAACGACTTGATGAGGGAAATGATTGAAGCCGGCATTATGAATTATGGCGATGCATTTAAACACAGCATGGAAGAAGGCGGATGGGATTTAAGCAAAGTGGATGTAAAAGCACTGGAAGAAAGTAAAGCCACTTTTGTATTCGGGCAAATGAACGAACCACCGGGTGCAAGGGCGAGGGTGGCATTGAGTGGATTGACGATTGCTGAATATTTCCGTGATGGCGATGGCACCGGGCAAGGAAAAGATATTTTGTTTTTCGTAGATAATATTTTTCGTTTTACACAGGCAGGTTCTGAGGTATCAGCGTTGCTGGGCCGTATGCCAAGTGCGGTGGGGTACCAGCCAACACTGGCTACAGAAATGGGCCTGATGCAGGAAAGGATTACTTCTACCAAAAATGGTTCTATCACTTCTGTACAGGCCGTTTATGTACCTGCGGATGACTTAACCGATCCGGCGCCTGCAACAACTTTCGCCCACTTGGATGCTACCACCGTATTGAGCCGTAAAATTGCGGATTTGGGTATTTATCCTGCGGTGGATCCATTGGATAGTACCTCCAGGATTTTAACGCCATTGATTGTGGGGGAAGAACATTACAACACCGCCAACAGGGTAAAATTAATATTACAACGTTATAAAGAATTGCAGGATATCATCGCCATCCTCGGTTTGGATGAATTGAGTGATGATGATAAACAAACTGTATCAAGGGCACGAAAAGTACAACGTTTCCTTAGCCAGCCATTCTTTGTGGCAGAGCAATTTACAGGGTTGAAAGGTGTATTGGTTCCAATAGAAGATACCATCCGTGGTTTCAATGCCATCATGGATGGAGAAGTGGATGAATATCCGGAAGCAGCTTTCAACCTGGTGGGTACATTGGAAGATGCGATTGAGAAAGGTAAGAAATTGATGGCGGCGGCGCAAGCCTAAGTACGGAGTACTTAGTATTTAGTATTAAGACAAAACTTTTATAGATGGGGATGCATAATTTTAGGGAGCTTAAAATTTGGCAAAGGTCCATGAACCTTGCGGAAGAAGTTTATAAAATAGTGGCACATTTTCCCAGAGAAGAAAAGTATGGTTTGACATCCCAGCTTCGTAGTTGTTCCGTTTCTGTTCCAAGTAATATTTCAGAAGGTGCCGGAAGATCAACCAATAAACAATTTAAGCACTTTCTTGAATTTTCTATGGGTTCATGTAATGAGATCCAAACCCAAATAGAACTTTCTAAAAGATTTAATTATACAACAAAGGAATCAGGCGATAAAATCATAGACGAAGCAATTCAGGTTTATAAAATGATTCTGGCTTTTTATAATTCTTTAGCCAACGATTAAAGTCTAAGTACTTATGTCTAAATACTAAGTACTTAAATCTAAATACTAATTATGACACTTGAAATCCTAACACCAGAACGTAAAATTTTCAGCGGCGATGTGTACGGTGTACAACTGCCGGGTATCAGCGGTTTGTTTGAAATACTCGACAAACATGCGCCCATGGTAAGTGCATTAAAAGCCGGCAAACTCAAAATACTGACCGATAAAACGGCTACAGTAACCTACAGCATTCAAAGTGGCTTTGCAGAAATACTCAATAATAAAACTACCGTATTGGTAGAAGGAGCAACCGAACTATAACGATTTTACCGAAACTCACTGTTTAAAAAAGCCCATGCAATTGTATGGGCTTTTTTGTATAGCATTATTATATGCAACCCTTTCAATAAAGAGGTTGTCAATTACTGTAAATTGTTTTGTATGAAAAATTTTATTCTTTTTTCAGTCTTGTATTTTACTACAGTACTATTTACTTCGTGTAATAAAGAAATACCACAGCGTGATATTAAAATTAAAAAAGGCAGTTGTAATTTGGTAGCAGACAAAAGAAATATTGCCATTTGTTTCGATAGCCTTATCAATGAAAGCAGATGCCCTGTAAATATAGATATATACTGTATTTGGGGAGGCTATGCATCAGCGGCTTTTCGGTTAAATACAGGAGGAGTTTCCACTACTTTCAAATTATCAACACTCAATGTTGGCAATCTCCATACAGATACGGTTATCAATAATATCAAAATAACTTTAAAAGACATTCTCCCATATCCAGGTGCAGATAACACTCCCGAAGCTAAAGAAACCGTTGCTATTTTGGAGGTGCAGTAGTAGCAGTATTTATTTTCACTTCAAAATTGTTGCAAGCATCTTTCTTTAATAATTACAATTTTTTTATACCTCTTTCTGGGTATTGCAAAAAGCAATTTTGTGTAGTATCTTTATTCCTACATTACTTTTCTTTTTCAATGTCAAAAAATACTACAATAGCTCAGACTTCGAATCGTTCATAAAGGTTACTATTAAAACCCTTTCAATAAGAACATTGAAGAATATGAAAGAGTGGTATTAATGTCAAAGGGCTTGAATAATTTCTGACAGCGTTGCCCCAAAATTGCTAGGTAGGACACATGGTTGGACTGTGCTTGAAGTGTAATATCTTCTCCAACAAAACTTTGTTAATAAATATACAATGAAAAAGATAATTTTTTTGTCGATGTTATTGATTGGCTTATTAACGTTAATCCCATTTTATTCTTTTAATACAAAAGAAAACTTAAGTTCGGAGAAAAAATTAAAACCTTTTGGGAAAAAACGTATCACAGGTTCATTTACATTATCTGGAGGTTGCACTGTAGCTTATGATGTAACAATTTCCTATACTATTATACCTCCCAGTATAACTGGTATTTCAGGTACAGTTTCTTTTTCAGGAAATTGCACAGGTTCACAATCTATAGAAGCAAGTGCAACGGTTGATGGAAATAAAATTGTACAGGATTTTACAGTGACGAATGCAAAAGGAAATTCTATATTAATTTCAAATGAATTAAAACAAAAATTTATTCAAATTCTAAATGCCCAAAATTTGTTTAGGTAAATGATAATTGATTAACTAATGAGGTGATAGAATCACCTCATTTTAAGAATTTAACATTATGAAAAAAACATCCGTAATATTTTTTTTGATTTTTTCTATAAATATTTCTCTATGTCAGAAGAAATATAATTTTGTAATATCTACGTACAGTTTTCAGCATTTAGAGGAAACAAATAGTAACTCAAAAATAAAATTAGTACAATCTTTTATATTTGATAATTTGAAATATACTGTCAAGTCTAACAATTCACTATACTTACTTACCAGTTCATCAATTGAATTAAACTCGGACAATATTCACTCAAATAATGTAGGGCCAAGTACTATATATCAAGATTTCAATAAAAAATATTTAATCATTGATTCAGACACTACAAAACTATTGAAATTCCTTAAAGTGGATTTTGAAAATATCAGAAAAGACACTGTGATTAATAATTATAAGTGCCACACATTTATAAGTAAAAATAATGACACTTTATTTACTTCAAGTAGCCTACCTTTTTATGTTAATCCTTTTTTACTTACGAGTAACGATATAAAATATGGAGTAGTAAAAGCAATTCTTAAACAATCAGGTATTTACACACTCATTTCTAAGAAAAAGAAACTGGGCCTCCCTTTTTCAGAATCAATTTTTGGAAAAAATAAAAGAATAGAAGAAGCAAGAAATATTTTCTTTTCCTTTTAAAAAAGCAGTTCTATGAATTTACTTTTATTAAAATTCGGCTTTGTGAAGGGAAAAATAATCAGTTATTTACAAGTTTGATTTTAACAGACAAAAAAATGCTATGCGATTGAACAAATAATAAACTTTTCTTCAACTGACCAGAGTTTGGAAAATAGGAATTTTGCTTCTAAATGTGTCTGCTTCCCCACTGGAAAATAATTTTTTATCACCCAAAAAAAATTAAGTATGAAACAAAAAACCCCGGGCTTGCTTCAGCACTACTTTACCATTATGCAAGCTGCCAACAAAAGCAATGATGGCAACCGCTGTATGATAGCCCCTCACCCCGATTTAAAAAAGAAATTAAAAGACGAATTAAAGAAACTGAAACGGCAATTAGGCTCGTCGGTATTAAGCAATATTTTAACGCCGCTGGGCAAAACAAAACTTGGTTTGAATGATGGTTTATTAAGACCCGGTAAATCATTTCCACTCGGTATGTCTGCCAGCCGTGCCATTGCAGTAGCAGGCAACAGGGCACCACTTACCGGCACCTTAAAAGTAATGGTGGTACTGGTTGATTTTTCAGACAAAGCCATTGCCAACCCTAAAAAACATTATG
>JAYVZR010000210.1:0-5191 GCA_043783135.1 Ferruginibacter sp.
CGGCGGCACCATGTGCCCGTCGTTTATGGCAACTAAAAATGAAAAAGATACTACCAGGGCAAGGGCTAATATCCTTCGTGAATTTTTAACCAACTCAGAAAAACTAAACCGCTTTGATCATAAAGAAATTTATGAAGTGATGGACTTGTGCCTTAGCTGCAAGGGATGTAAAAGTGAATGCCCGAGCAATGTGGATGTGGCCAAATTGAAAGCAGAATTTTTACAACAATACCACGATGCCAATGGGGTGCCTTTCCGCAGTAAGCTGATTGCAAATTTTAGTAAGGGTGCAAGGCTGGGAGCAACGGTACCGGGCTTATATAATTTTATGGTGACAAATCCTTTCATCAGTAAAAATATCAAAAGATGGAGTGGTTTTGCAATTGAGCGGTCATTGCCAACAATGTATAAAACAACATTAAAGCACTGGTATAATAAAAATAAACTTAGCAAAAGAACCAAAAAGGTTGCGCCTTATCCTCCGCCGGTTAGCGGAGATGGGGGAAAAAGGGTGTATCTTTTTTGTGATGAATTTACTAATTACAACGACACAGCAATTGGAATCAAAGCAATTCAACTGTTACAAAAATTAGGGTATGAAGTGTTGATTCCGGCACATATTGAAAGTGGAAGGGCATGGTTGAGCAAAGGTTTGCTGAGAGAGGCAAAGAAAATTGCCAACCAAAATATTTCGTTACTGAAAAATATTGTTACTGCCAATACGCCTTTGATTGGTATTGAGCCCAGCGCCATCCTCACTTTCAGGGATGAATATATTGATTTAGCAGATGATGAAAACTTTGCTGCAGCAAAGGCATTGGCCAAAAATGTTTTTTTAATTGATGAATTTATTGCAGCAGAAATTGATAAGGGAAATATCAGTAAAGATTTATTTACCAAAGAGAAAAAATTGATAAAACTGCATGGGCATTGCCAGCAAAAAGCATTGAGCTCTGTAGCACCATCGGTTAAACTGTTGTCTTTCCCCGAAAACTATTCAGTAGAAATAATCCCCTCCGGATGTTGCGGTATGGCAGGTTCGTTTGGGTACGAAGAAGAGCATTACGAACTCTCCATGAAGATTGGTGAACTGGTATTGTTTCCTGCTATAAGAAACCAAAGCTCCGATGTAATTATTGCTGCCCCCGGCACCAGTTGCCGCCACCAGATAAAAGATGGTACTGGCAGAAAAGCTTTGCATCCTGTAGAAATATTGTATGAGGCATTGATATGAGGAATGAATAAAAGAACAGCCTTTATTATTTGCTCATTTATTTTTTAACTCAGTTTGATGATTATTTTTAAAAATTTGTTGTTAAGAAATTTACACTTTACAATCAAATTAAACAGGGCAATAGGCTATACATTTACATCTTTTTGTAAAGTTTTTTGTTTAAAATATTCCTATGTAAATTGGTTATATCAATTGAACTTAAAAATTCTTTAAAAAACTTTTCAAAAAACCTTTGCTATTTCATTTCTACCCCTTACCTTCGCACTCCAAATTAAAAAAACGAAAGTTTAAAGTTCTTTAAATATGTCACAAAGAATCAGAATAAAATTACAGTCTTACGACCACAACCTGGTTGATAAATCAGCAGAAAAAATCGTGAAAACTGTACGTAGTACTGGTGCTGTAGTTACCGGACCTATTCCATTACCTACACACAAAAAGATTTTTACAGTATTACGGGCACCTCACGTAAATAAAAAAGCAAGGGAGCAGTTTCAATTGTGTACACACAAGAGGTTATTAGATATTTACACCAGCAGCAGCCGTACAGTTGATGCTTTAAGCAAGCTGGATTTGCCAAGTGGTGTAGATGTTGAGATTAAGGCCTGATGAACCGCCCCGTACTTAACACAAGTAAAAGCAGGGGCAGGCAAAAGGTTAGTTCTTAAAAAAAATATTGAACATCTATACTCCTGTAAGGCTGAGCATGTCGAAGCCAAAGGAGCGCTGGATAAAAAAAAGATACAATGAAAAGTATTATTGGAAAGAAAATTGGTATGACCAGTATCTTTGATGCAACAGGCAAGCAAACTGCTGTTACTATCATTGAAGCAGGCCCCTGCGTTGTTACACAAAAGAAAACTGTTGAAACAGACGGTTACAATGCCCTCCAGATAGCATTTGGCGACAAAAAAGAAAAGCACTCCACTAAGTCAGAAGTTAATCACTTCGCCAAAGCGCAAACATCTCCCAAAAAAGTAGTTAAAGAAATACGCAATAGCGAATCAGATAAAAATGTTGGTGAATCCATTACCGTTGACATATTTGCCGAAGGCGATAAGGTTGAAGTGGTGGGTACTACTAAAGGTAAAGGCTTTCAAGGTGTTGTAAAGCGTCATGGTTTTCATGGTGTGGGCGGACAGTCCCATGGCCAGCATGACCGTTCAAGGGCACCGGGTTCTATTGGTAACTCCTCTGATGCTTCAAGGGTATTTAAAGGGATGAGGATGGGCGGCCGCATGGGACAGGACAGGGTAATGATGAAAGGATTGAAAGTGGTAAAGATTTTTCCTGAAAAAAATTACATCCTTATCAGTGGTTCAGTACCGGGTCACAATGGCTCAATCGTTTTAATACAAAAGTAAGCACATCTATTCCAGATAACTGGCATAAATAATTTGAATAATCATGCAAGTAGATATTTTAAACATACAAGGCGCAAAGACAGGCAGAACAATTGAATTGCCGGAAGAAATTTTTGGTGTAGAACCAAACACCCATGTTGTTTACTTAGCCGTAAAGCAGTACCTGGCAGCACAGCGCCAGGGAACGCATAAAGTAAAAACAAGAGCTGAAGTTCACGGTTCATCCAAAAAGTTACATAAGCAAAAAGGAACCGGTGGAGCCCGTAAAGGTAACTTACGCAGTCCTATTTATAAAGGTGGTGGTACCATTTTTGGCCCTAAACCACACAGCTACGATTTCAAATTGAACCGCAAGGTGAAAGATTTGGCAAAAATCAGTGCATTGAGCAGTAAAGCAAAAGAGAATGCAATTGTAGTAGTGGAAGATGTAACTATGGATGCACCAAAAACAAAACAATTTGCAGGCATTTTAAACAGCTTACAAATAGGTTCTAAAAAAACCCTTTTTGTATTGCCCGAATACAATGATAATGTTTATCTGAGCTTAAGAAATATTCCTGGTGTTCAGGGGTCATTATTAAGCGATGTAAATACCTACGATATTGTAAATGCAAACGTGCTGGTGTTTACAGAAAGTGTGGCAAAGATTTTTAGTGAAGAAGAAAAGGCCGAGGCTTAAGAATTAATTAGCAAATTATCAAATTAGTATCATGAAATTGTCTGATGTATTAATAAAACCGGTTTTATCTGAAAAGGTAAATAAGCAAACTGAAAAGAGTAACCGTTACGCATTTATTGTTGGCAGAAAAGCAAATAAACTGGAAATTAAAAAAGCTGTTGAGCAATTTTACGGCGTACAGGTTAAAGAAGTTAATACCGCTGTAATGCCTGGTAAAGCAAAGTCACGTAATACAAAAGCTGGTGTGGTTAGTGGCCGCAAGCCTGCTAAAAAGAAAGCTTACGTAACAGTAGCAGAGGGTGAAACAATTGATTTATACGGTACCGTATAATCAATATACTTCGTAGTAATTTATAAATAAGTATGGCATCAGCTGCCGCAAAAGTTGAAATAAATTAATAATTAAAATAAACCCTTTTCGGGTTGATAATTTTAAAAATGGCACTTAGAAAATACAAACCAACAACAGCAGGAACCAGGTGGAGAATAGGTAATGCGTATGCAGAAGTTACCACTAACATTCCTGAAAAGTCTTTAATAGAAGCACAGAAGAGTACAGCCGGACGTAACTCTCAGGGCAGAAGGTCGATGCGTTATATGGGTAGTGGTAACAAAACAATGTACCGTATAATTGATTTTAAAAGGGATAAGAAAAATATACCTGCTACAGTAAAATCAATTGAATACGATCCAAACCGTACTGCATTCATCGCATTATTGAATTATGCAGATGGTGAAAAGCGTTACATTATTGCACCAAACGGATTGCAGGTAGGTGCCACTGTAATGAGTGGAGATAGTGTGGCTCCTGAATTAGGAAATGCATTACAGTTGAAAAGTATGCCATTAGGTACAATGGTGCACAATATTGAAATGCAGCCAGGTCAGGGTGGTAAATTAGTACGCAGTGCTGGTGGAAGTGCCCAATTGGCCAATAAGGAAGAAAAGTATGGTGTATTAAAAATGCCAAGTGGCGAATTAAGAAAAGTATTAATCAATTGCTATGCTACAGTAGGTGTGGTTAGCAACAGTGATCATAATTTGGAAAGTGCCGGTAAAGCAGGTAGAAACAGGTGGAAAGGTATCAGGCCAAGAACAAGAGCTGTAGCCATGAACCCTGTGGATCACCCGATGGGTGGTGGTGAAGGAAGGGCATCTGGTGGTCATCCACGTAGCCGTACTGGTAAGTATGCTAAAGGACAGGTTACACGTACAAGAGGTAAAGGTTCAGATAAGATGATAATTACAAGAAGAAACGGTAAGAAACTGCCAAATAAATAAAAGTCTTTAAGTTAAAATGGTCTGGCTAAAATGTTGGGCAAATAAACAAAATTGAAAATCGGTGTGAGGAGTTTGCAAATCTGCACATCTGTAAATTAAAAAAACATGGCTCGTTCGGTAAAAAAAGGTCCTTATGTAGATGCTAATCTGGAAGATAAAGTAGCAGCAATCAACGAAGGAAAAAATAAGAAAGGCGTTATCAAAACCTGGAGTCGCAGGTCAACCATAACTCCTGATTTTGTGGGCCACACTTTAGCGGTACACAATGGAAATAAATTTATACCGGTGTATGTAACTGAATTTATGGTAGGTCATAAATTAGGTGAATTTGCACCAACAAGAAATTTCAGGGGTCACTCAAGTAAAAAAATAGCATAAAAAGTTTAAAGTATAAAGTTGAAGGGTTAAGTTGAAAGCAACTGGTAACCTTCAACGAATAAACCTTAAACCTTAAACTAAATAAAAAATGGAAGCAGTAGCTAAATTGAAGAATTATCCCACATCGCCACGTAAAATGCGTTTGCTGGTTGATTTAATCCGTGGTATGGAAGTGGAAAAAGCTTTAGGTGTTTTGCAGTTCAGCACTAAACATCCCTCTGTTCCTTTGTACAAGCTTTTGAAAAGTGCTATCAA
>JAYVZR010000211.1:0-5189 GCA_043783135.1 Ferruginibacter sp.
AAATGGGAAACGAAAAGTCTATTTTTAAACAGCTTTTAAAGCTATTGAGTAATCAAAAACTGAGTTCAAATTTTAATCAATAATTAAATTATTTACCAGTATTAATTACTGCACCTTCCCTTAAACCCTGTACACCTTCTACAACAACCGTTTCATTATCCTTTAAGCCATCTTTTATCACTATATCTTTTCCAATCTGTTTGCCCAATACAACTCTTCGTTGAGAAACTTTACTACTGTCTGTTGGCACATACACAAAATATTCTCCCAATTGTTCAGTTACTGCTTTAAATGGAATTAGAATAGACTTGGCAGGGGTGCTGACCTTTACCCTTACCGTACCATTCATACCAGCTATCAGTAAATTTTTATTGTTGGGAAATATTAGTCTTGCTTTAATAGTACCTGTCTGTGGATTAACAGCCCTGTCAAGTAAAGAAATTTTGCCCGGAAATGGATATACATCTTTATCAAATGCAATTGTAAAAGTAGAATCTCCAGCTTTTTGTTTTTCATCCATCAGTGTTGTAAAACGAATTATTTCCTTTTGATCAACATTAAAATCAACCGCAATTTCTTTAATAGACGATACCGTATTTAATAAGGTTTGACCAGCAGTAACAGCAGCACCTGTTTTAACCAAAGAAATACCGATAACCCCATCAAATGGAGCATATACTTTTGTATAACTTACATTGGTTTGCACAGCAGCTATATTAGCTTTTGAAGCATCTACCTGTTTACGGGCCACCTCCAATGCAGCATCCGCATTATCTACCAGCTGTTTTGCAACTGCATCATTTTTATCCAGCTCATGAAAGCGGTCTGCGTCTTTTTGAGCTTTGTTTAAATTAGCTTCCTGTACGCTTAAACCAGCAACTGCCTGCTGATAATTAGCTGCATATAATTGTGCATCAATTGAATATAGCAACTGACCTTTCTTTACACTTTCGCCATCTTTAAAATAAACACCTGTAATAAAACCGCTTACCTGTGGCCTTAAATCTACCTGGTTTAATGGATTAACTGTAGCGGGGTATTCGTCATAATAAACTGCGTCTGCCGATTTTACGGATTCAATAGTTACTTTAACAGGTGGCGGTGCTGCAGGTGTAACAGGTACTTTATTACCCGTACAGGATGCTGTTAAGAAAAGAGCCGCAAGGCTTGTATATTTTATAAGGCATTTTAAATTCATACGTTGAGTTATTTTAATTTTATGTCTTTGTAGAAATTCTTCTTTAGTAATTTATTTGCCCCAGTTCTTTTTGCACATCAATCTTACTTGCCAGCAACTGGTAAAGGGCAGTATAATAACTGATTTCTGATGTACGAAGATCTGTTTCTGATGCTATTACTTCCAGGTATGTTTTAATACCCGAACGATATTGCAGTTGAATGATATCATATACTTCTTTTGCTACACCCAGGTTCTCTTTTAAAGCAACATAATTAAGCAGATTGGTTTTATATATTGCCAAAGCCTGCGCATAACGGGAGTTGACAACGCTTTTAAAATTTGCATAATCCAGTTCATTTCTTTGTAACTCCAGCTCAGCGGCCTGAATCTTAGCCATTCTTTTTCCACCCTGAAAAATTGGAATGCCTATATTGATGGCGGCAAAAGAACTGGGGAAACTGCTGGAGTATAATTGATTAAAATTGTTGCTTTGAAAATTAAGGTTATAGGCGCCATTGGCAGTTACTGTTGGCAGGTAACTCCATTTATTATATTTTAAATTATACTCCAGCAATCTTTTTTGTGTTAAAAGCATTTTGGATTCAATCCTGGCATTGTAATCTACTACCTGCGATGTATCAAGCACAATGTCATTTTCCATTTGAAGGCTGTCAAACACAATATTTAAATTAGCTGATGCCGGGTATCCCATCAAAGATTTTAAATATTCCAGTTTTGCTTTTAGCAATTCTTCACCGCTTCTTTTATTTGCCTTTGAATTATTCAGCGATATAGTGGCTCTTTTATAATCAATTTTATCTACAACACCGGCTTTATATTGATTGTACGCATCTTTCAAACTTTGTTCAACACGTAAAATATTGGTTTCGGATATTTTTATTTGTTGCAATGTTGAAAGAATATCGTACCAGGCTTTTGATACTCCTGCAGCAAGATCAATTTTACTATTACTGGTGGCTTGTTTTGCCTGAAGCCGAATATCGTTTTTTGACTTGCTTGCCAGTAGCACATCCCTGTTAAAAATATTTTGCGTTGCAGTAAACTGGCCGGCAGTTGAATGATTTACACCAAGCTTTATCAGGTTACCACCAATAATTGTTTGTGGTAAGAGAAAATTTTCCTGTTGAATATAATTGAAATTAATCTGCGGATACCAGTCTGCAAGCTTGGTTTTAATAGTAGTTTCCAATATCTGCTCATCAATCAGCGATTGTTGTATTTGCGGCTGGTGTATGATAGCATAACTGATAGCGTTTTTTAATGTTGCTTCAGGCAATAAGCTATCTTTTTCTACAGTTTGTGATAACAGGGAAAAAGGGCAAAACAAATACAAACCAAAAGTTAACAATTTTGCCTGAGTTCGTCTTTTTTCTTTATTTCCAGTAAAAGTTATGGCTACTATATCAGTTAATGACTTTAAGAAAGTTGCAGTTATACTTCGGTTCATTTTATTTTTTATTGTTTGGTATTAATTTTTACAGTTGAAATTGATACCAATTAACTATGATCCATTAACAATCAATTTTATTATTGTATATGGATGTAGGTTTTCAGCTGTTATATCTATGCGGGCAGGCAATAAGTTAAACAACTATAAATTTATTTTGTGGCAAATACAGTTACCTCTTTTAGATATTCTTTAAGCAATGCTTTATTAAGAATATAACTGTGGCTCCGGCCTTCTTTTTCAGGGCTGATTAAACCAGCTTCTGTAAGCGTTTTTATATGATGGCTCACAGAAGGCTGCGCCAATTCTGTAAGGCTCATAATTTGCGCACATCGAATAAAACCACCCTGGCCAGACATATATTCCAATATCTTTAGCCGATTGATGTCGCCCAAGGCTTTGGCTATTTTTTCAAGTTGCTTTAATTCCATTTACAACATATTGATATATGCAAATGTATCAATCATTATGGAATTTGAAAAAAATATTTGATCAGAAAGATACTAAAACAAACCAAGCAGTATATTAAATTGTTATAAATGGTGCAATAAGCACATCAATGATAATTTACCATTTAACTTTGCTACAGCCAATCTTTATTTAACCGTACAATTTTTATCTAAAATTTACACAATGGAATATAACAAATTAACTCCTGAAGAAGAATATGTGATAGTACACAAAGGCACTGAAAGGCCGTTTAACGGAGAGTACAATAATAATAAGTCAACAGGCACTTATTTTTGCAGGCGATGCAACAGCCCTTTGTACAATTCAAAAGATAAGTTTGATTCGCACTGCGGATGGCCAAGCTTTGACGATGAAATACCCGGAGCAATAAAAAAAGTCAGAGATGCAGATGGAAGCAGAACAGAAATTGTTTGTGCCAACTGCGATTCTCACCTGGGGCATGTATTTGCGGGTGAACATTTAACTGCAAAAAATACCAGGCACTGCGTTAATTCAATTTCCTTAAAATTTATTGCAGCAAAGGATTAATTGTAGTAATTTATTATCGGCAACTATTTTTTCAATCTTGGAGTTTAAATATTTTCTTTTTTCGATAATACTTATTTTGATTTTTTTCAACATTCAAGGCAGGAGAAAGCAGGAAAAAACGAAAAGCTTACAGGGCGTTATTCACACTTACAGTAATGCCTGGTTTTATCATAAATCAAAAAATTCCGTTATGCAATATAAAATCTTTGCTTTCTTCTCTTTTATGCTTTGTGCAAACCTACAGGCACAAAATAAAAACGCGGAATCAGTAAAATATGATGTGGTCGTATCTTTTGGAAGTATGTGTTGCGGAACAGCTTCGGATGATTTTTTGAAAGAGTATATAAAAAATTATAATTACAAAAACAAAGATACCGTTAATGGCTGGCTGATGGGAGGCTGCGGCAGAGAAGGCGAATACAGAATATTTTTTTCTCTAACTAATTTAAAAGATGCAAAAAAAACACAATTGACGGGCGATTTAAAAATTTTACTTGATGAGCAAAATAAAAAAAATAAATCTGTTAATGCCAGTAGCGGATCTATAAGCCTTAGTTATAATTTACCGTTAAAAAATTTTGATTATTGCAGTGGTCAGCTAACAGAATGGAATAAGAAGGTTACTGGAATTAAAAATTAAAAAAATTTTTAATCAGCAACTTTATAAAGCTGCTAAAAAAAGTGAAAATAGATTGTTAAAATTTATCATTAGTATAGGAATAGTGAATAAAAATATTTATTTTTATAATTACAATTAATCTCTTTCTAAATAAAAAATTTGTTACCCATTTTTAAGTAATTGACTTATAATATTTTAAGCTAATTTTTTAATTTTAAATAATTTTCTTGTGGGGTTTAGTCGATCGCTTCTCTTTAGTGATAGTGTAAAGTTTAACTGAGAACATATCCAATGCACCATACCAAATAACCGTAAGGTACAGGCAGAGAAGC
This sequence comes from Ferruginibacter sp., assembly GCA_043783135.1. GTDB lineage: Bacteria > Bacteroidota > Bacteroidia > Chitinophagales > Chitinophagaceae > Ferruginibacter. The sequence continues at coordinate 4,599 of JAYVZR010000211.1, forward strand.
TGAAGGATAAGAGTTTTGGTCATCAACCAAAACTCTTTTTTTATTGTACAATTTGGTACAATAATATATGTGTGGCCCATATTTTATTATCACTTTCTGATTTCTTTCTCAATTCTATTATCGGGTATAAGCCAAATTAATGCTACCAGAATGTAAAGGCTGCAGGCTATAGAAGAATGTACAAAAGCCAATGGAATGGCTATAATAAATCACTATCAACCGGCTAAAATTAAAGCCGTAATCTTTATCTACTGAAAGTATTGATTTTACTGTGTTGTGTAGTTATTTTTAAAAGTAACCCCTCCCTCATTTTGGAAACAGGGAAGGCTGGGCTGAGTTGTTAGCCTTTACTTTAACCCAACTTCTAGTATTTTTTAATAATTCATAAACATCCAGCATGCTAACTAAATGAATGCGTACTAAAGTAGCTACTGTTGAAAATGCTTTTTTTACAACTGATTTTTTTTGTAAAACAGTTAAAAGTAACTGGGCAAATTAATGTACACCACACTTGTGTTCGAATTGCATTTTCATTTTCACCATAAAAGTAGTGTAACTGAAAATTCTGTTTCATTTTCTTGAATAATAATT
>JAYVZR010000212.1:0-5184 GCA_043783135.1 Ferruginibacter sp.
ATTCGCATATTGGTTATAATTACAGAATGAGCAATGTATGCGCAGCTATTGGCCGTGGGCAAATGGAAGTGTTGAACGATAGAATTGCACAAAGAAGAAGTAACTATAATTATTATGTAAATTATCTTGGTGCTACAGAAGGCATTACATTTTTAGCAGAACCCAACGGCTACTTTAGCAACCGCTGGTTAACAGCTATTTTAGTGGATGCTTCAAAAACCAAAGGAATATCAGCACAAGATATAAGGCTGGCTCTGGAGAAGGAAAATATTGAGAGCAGGCCATTATGGAAACCCATGCATCTTCAGCCAATCTTTGCAGGAACAGCATTTTACGGAGATGGCACTTCTGAACGGTTATTTGAGAAAGGTCTTTGTCTTCCCTCTGGCTCAAATCTTAGCCGGTTGGATTTGGACAGGGTACTCCAAGGAATAACAAAAATTCTACGGTAGCGTACAAAATTTTGAAGAAATTGAAAGCCAGTCGTATTATGCCAGCAATCACTATTATTCAGTCAAAAAAATTTACTACATAAATTTTTTTGCAAAACTTTTTTAATCTTTACATAATATCCGGATGCTTTCTTTTTTTTACAATTTAAAAGGTCAGTTCACTGTGCTGAATTTATTGGTGCTATTATTATTAATGGCATTTATTTTTAACAGGTATCAAAAAAGAAAACTTGCCACGCTGTTGTTGAGTATTTCGATAGTACTGTTCCTGATATGTTCAACGGCATGGTTGCCCAATTACCTGGCTGATAAATTAGAAAGAAAATATTCCCCATTCCTGCTGCCAGATAATTATAGTGATACAGACAGGGTATTGATACATGTATTGGGCAGTGGATATACTTTGGATAAAAGATTACCTGCCAATGCTCAGATAGGCCAGTGCGCTTTAGGCCGGTTAGCAGAAGGTATCAGGGTTCATCGTTTAATAAAAAACAGTGTGATCATTTGTTCAGGCTATTCTTCGCTCGGGCTGGAAACACAGGCGGAGGTAACAAAACGGGCCGCCATCGTTTTAGGAGTGGAGGCAGACCAATTGGAAACCTTAAATACACCAGCTACTACCCTGGAAGAGGCAAGAGCATTGAGTAAAACTTATGGCAGTAAATCTAAAATAATTATTGTTACAGATGCTTTACACATGCCCAGGGCAATAAAATTGTTTAAAGCAGAAGGGTTTACTCCATTAGCTGCCCCAACAAATTACAAGGTAAATGAAGGCCCTGTGCAAAACGAAATGAAATGGTGGCCATCATTTGACAATATTGGTTTAATGAATACTGTAATTCACGAGTTTCTGGGAAATTTAAAGGCTTCCCTTTTCGGTTAAGCAATTTCATTTCTTATCTTCATACATTCTTTTAATGGTATTTTAACCATTTATTACCGCAAGTTGGTATTGCTATATAATCATCTCTACATGGCTCTCATGCCAGAGTTATAAATTCTGCAAAATAATGATTATTCTTTTTTATCTCCCATTCAGCGAAAGATTCACTAATAAGTTTAAAATCAGTAAAACTATGTCCAATAAAATTAAAAATTAATCGTTGATGCAATAATTATTCATTATTTGTAGTAAACTTTCTACAAATAAAAGAATATACGTTTATTGACAAAAAATTCATTTTAAAAATGCTTACTATATCAAGTTTGGCAGTACTTTTGCAAATGATTTTAAGGATTATTATAAGAGCTTAGAAAATAATATAATTATTTTTTAAATTTTTATTATTGACTTAAAGTTTGTTTACCCCAAAAATTTATTTTTATTATGTTGGAATCATTTACATTAACCCTGTATAAAGATTTAATATTCAATCAGGATTTTGTTAACAATGCTTATCCATATACCCCAAAATTAAACTGAGCACCATGCCTAACTTTTTTTTAAAGAATTTTGCCCCCAGATGGATTATTTTTTGTTGTGATATTGTATTAATTTCTCTTTCGTTTATTTCCGCTTTTTTTCTCGTTCAGCATGTTTCTCTTAATTTTCATAGTCTGCTTGTTTTTCTGCCGGCACTGCTTGTAAATCTGGTAATAAGTGTTATATGTATTATTGTATTTTCAATTTATAAAGGAATTATCAGGTATTCAGAAATAAGGGATATTGTAAGGATTATAAAATTTGCATTTTTACAGGTTGCAATATGGATGGTAATTTTTATGGCAGATACCCACCATTTTATTTCAGCTAATGTTTCTATTGACTTGTTGCTAATTAATTTATTTGCTGTAATTTTTATCCTGGTTGCTTTCAGGCTTTTAGTAAAAGAAATATATTTTATGGCACAGGCAAGGCCAAATCCAGCTCATAGAACGCTGATATTTGGTGCAGGTATGATGGGTCAAATCACCCGGAAAGTATTAGAGCAGGACAGGAAAATAAATACAACCCTGGTTGGGTTTATAGATGATAGTAGTTACAAAATTGGTAAAAAGCTGGAAGGCCTGCCAATTTTTAGCGGAGAAGGAGAGCAACTTAAAAAATTATTTAAAACCAAGGGCATTACACAGATATATATAGCGATTGACAGGTTAACTGTAGAAAGAAAAATTGCTATCACAGATTTATGCGCCCCATTCAAAATAAAGGTAAATGTGGTGCCGCACGCCAATCAATGGTCAGGTGGTTTGTTTCAAAAAAACCAGGTTAAGGAAATGAATATTGAAGAACTTTTAGAGCGGGATGAAATTATTCTTCCCAATAACCTCTCAAAGGCAAATTATGAAAATGCTATTATCCTCGTTACCGGAGCAGCAGGCTCTATTGGAAGTGAAATATGCCGTCAATTAATAGGCTATAACGTAAAAAAATTAATTATTCTTGATCAGGCAGAGTCTGGCTTATTTGATCTTGAATATGAACTGAAACAAAAAGGAATGCGCCAGCCATTGCAGGCAGAAGTTGCATCGGTAAGAGATTATATGCGTATTAAGAAGATTTTTTTGGCTCACCAGCCAGATATTGTTTTTCATGTTGCGGCTTATAAACATGTACCGTTAATGGAATGTTTTTCAAGTGAAGCTGTACTTACAAATATTTTTGGAACAAAAGTGATAGCAGATTTATCCATGTTGCACAGCGTTAAAAAGTTTGTTTTAGTATCTACGGACAAAGCCGTTAACCCAACCAATGTTATGGGGGCTACCAAGCGTGTTTCAGAAATTTATATTCAATCTTTAAATGACAGGATAGAGTCTGATACTGAATTTATAACTACCCGCTTTGGAAATGTACTTGGTTCTGCGGGATCAGTTGTTGCAACTTTTAAAAAACAAATTGCCCAGGGTGGACCAGTTACTTTAACCCATCCGGAAATTACAAGATATTTTATGACCATTCCGGAAGCAGCAAAATTGGTTTTAGAAGCCGGTAGAATTGGCAAATCAAGCGATATCCTGCTTTTTGATATGGGAAAACCAGTTAAAATTTTAGACCTTGCAACCCGGATGATTCAACTGGCAGGATTGGTACCTGGAAAAGATATTGCTATTCAATGTACCCAGTTAAGACCTGGCGAAAAAATGTTTGAAGAGTTATTTAAAGACTCCGAGGAATTTGCGCCTACAAGCCATCCCAAAATTTTAAGAGCCAAAAAGAGTTGTGATAATAATCCTAATTTTTATTCACTGTTAACTAAACTTGAAGCAGCAGCTATTGCACACAGCAATGAAATGATTGCACCTATTTTAGGTAAAATGCTTCCTGAATTTAATCATTCTCCAAACAAAAAACTTGCAATTGTTGATAAAACTGAACAGTTGCCATTTAGTGTAAGTTAAAAATTTCTGATTTGATAATTGTTATTTCCCTGTTTCAATTATAATCAGGCTTATCATTTTTTCAATTAATTAAGCAAGACATTTCAATTGGCACGGTTTTGTAAATTATCCCTGTTATTAATATATAACTGATAAAATTTACAAAGATGTCAATAAATATTTTAACAACAGTTCAGGAAAACTTGCATTACCCAGCCTTACACAAAATTGACCCCAACACCCAGCAAGTGATAAACGATGGGGCAACAGAACCATCAAATGATTTTAGCCAGGCTGCTATACCCGCCGTATTAACAGGTTTATATAAATACAGTATAACCGATAATGGAGCACAAGAAATTTTGAGGGGAGATTATTCTACAAACTGGGTAACAAAAATATTTGAAGAAAATAAAACTGACATAATTGACAAGATTGCTGATTATGTTCATTCGTCAAAAGAATTTTCAATTGAACATCTCAATAGCATTGCAACCGAAGCTGTAAAAGTTACCAGAGAAAATATGCCGGCAGAAGCCACTCCGAAAGATGTTAAGATTTTCTTTTCCAATCAGCTAAAAAATATCTTACCTTATTTACCTTCAGCCCTGCATGTAGGAGATTTGCTGGATGATACTACATTGGATGATAACACCAATAAAATGGAAGGGCCAATATCAAGCCTTATGCACGCCATAGGTTCTGCATTTTCCACTCCGGAATCAAAAGAAGACAGCCATCCTTAATGCCAGCAATTTATTGGGCATCTTCAAAACTTTTTATTTTGTTGTACAAAGTTTTGCGATCTATATTTAATAACTCTGCAGCTTTGGTTTTATTAAAATTTACTTCTTTCAATACCTGCATGATAGCCTCATATTCTGCTTTGGAGGCAGTATCTTTTAAATCCAGTGAAACAGGCCTGATAACTTCTATACCAGGTAAAATTTCATCATTATTTTTTTGGCTCACAAAACCTGTTATTTCTACCGGTAATGTAGCGGGTGAAATTTTTCCTGCATTAGTAAGTAATGCAGATCTGCGTATTACATTCCTGAATTCCCTCAAATTTCCAGGCCATGAATATTGTACAAACATTTTCATTACATCATCTTCAAAACCTTCAATTTTTTTGTTCAGTTCTTTATTGGTTTTTTGTAAAAAGAAATGGGCAAAAAGGGGAATATCATCTCTGCGGTTTCTTAAAGGCGGCAGCTCAATAGAAAATTCGTTAAAGCGGTGATATAAATCTTCCCGAAACTTTCCATGCCTGTAAGCTTCCTGCAAATTTTCATTGGTGGCCACAATAATTCTTACGTCCACATCTATTTCTTTGGTTCCACCAATTCTTTTTATTTTTCGTTCCTGTATTACTCTTAATAAAGATGCCTGAATTTCGGATGAC
>JAYVZR010000213.1:0-5181 GCA_043783135.1 Ferruginibacter sp.
TGTTTCTGTATTTGCTCAGGACTCTACAAAATACGCAATAAAAACCCAGAAGGATAGTATAACCTATACATGCCCTATGCATCCTGATGTGATGAGTAACAAACCCGGTAAATGTCCCAAATGCGGAATGAGCCTTACAGCTTCTAAAAAGGAGCAAATGAAGATGGAAGTAATGAAAATATACACTTGCCCAATGCACCCGGATGTTACAAGTGACAAACCAGGTAAATGTTCTAAATGCAGGATGGATTTAGTAGAAAAGAAAACTACCGATTAATTAAATAAAAAATAAAAATCATGAAACAATCAGTAATTGCAATTTTAGCAATGTCGGCTATTACATTCGCCGCCTGCAACAGCAATAATCAAACGGCAGAAAAAAAAGATCCTATGAGCCACGATAAGATGGCAATCGATTCAGTCAGCATCGCACCAACTGAAAAAGTTGATGCTCCTGTTATCAAAGCATCCTTTGTAAATGTTAGTGCAGATGTATCAGCACATATCAGTGAAGTGATGAGCCATTATTTCCACATAAAACATGCGTTAACAAAAGATGATGCCGCCGAAGCAAAGAATGGGGCTACTATGTTATTGAAGGTTATCAGCCAGTTTGATAACTCTTTACTGTCTGTCGGCCAGAAAGAGGAATACTCAAAGCATATCAGTGCAATAAAGGAACAAGCTGGTGCTATCGTAAAAAGTACAGACGTAGATGCAGAGAGAACACATTTTGCTGAATTATCTGCACACACTTATGAATTGGTAAAAGCATTTGGCGCAGGTAAAAAAGTTTATTACGACCATTGCCCAATGGCTTTTAACAGCAAAGGGGCAAATTGGTTAAATGAAAATGCTGTTATACAAAATCCATACATGGGTACTAAAATGGAAACCTGTGGAAAAATAGAACAGGTGATTGAATAAGGAAGTATCGTTATTGCTCAGTACAGAACCGAATCATGCAGTATGCGATGCTGTTGTTAAAGTATAGTTGCACACTGCATGATTCATAAATAAAAAATATGGTTCAGAAACTTATAGAACTTTCTCTTCGCAACAGGTTTATTGTGCTGCTTATTGCAGCCGGCCTGTTTGTCTGGGGCATTTATTCGGTAAAACAAAACCCGATTGATGCCATACCTGACCTCTCAGAGAACCAGGTGATTGTATTTACCGAATGGATGGGACGAAGTCCGCAGGTGATAGAAGACCAGGTTACCTATCCATTGGTGAGTAACCTGCAAGGCATTCCTAAGGTTAAAAACATCCGTGGTACTTCTATGTTCGGGATGAGTTTTGTTTATGTAATTTTTGAAGACAACGTTGATGTGTATTGGGCAAGAACAAGGGTACTGGAAAGATTAAACTATGCACAACGTTTATTACCCCCCACTGTAACACCATCGTTAGGGCCTGATGGAACCGGTGTTGGGCATGTGTTCTGGTACACCATTGATGCTAATGGAATGGATCTGGGTGAACAAAGGGCTTTGCAGGATTGGTATGTAAAGCTTGCGTTGCAAACTGTACCCGGAGTAGCAGAAGTTGCATCCTTTGGTGGCTTTGAAAAACAATACCAGTTAGTTGTTGACCCCGTGAAATTACAGTTCTATAAAGTTTCGCTGATGGATGTAATGAATAAAGTGAAAGCGAATAATAATGATGTGGGTGGAAGAAAATTCGAGATGAGTGATATGGCATATATTATTCGTGGTTTGGGTTATGTGAAGAACAAAGAGGATTTGGAAAGTATTGCCGTGGGTAATTACAATGGTATTCCTGTAAGGGTAAAAGATATTGCGTCTGTACAAATGGGTGGTGATTTACGCTTAGGGATTTTTGATGAAAATGGCACGGGTGAAAAGGTTGGTGGCATTGTGGTGATGCGGTATGCAGAGAATGCAGACAAAGTAATTACTGCAGTAAAAAAGAAAATGGGCGATGTGCAAAAAGGTTTACCCAAAGGAGTAAGCTTTAATGTTGCCTATGACAGAAGCAGTTTAATTGAAGCTTCTGTTGAGAACATAAAAGAAAAATTGATTGAAGAAATTGCAGTGGTATGTTTCATCGTAATTCTATTTCTCTTTCACTGGCGCAGTGCATTAAGTATTATTATTCAAATCCCAATCACTATTGCTGTCAGTTTTATTCTGCTAAATGCTTTTGGGGTATCATCCAATATCATGTCACTTACAGGGATTGCTTTGGCTATTGGCGTAATTGTAGATAATGGAATTATCATGTCGGAAAACTCGTATCGTAATTTATCTGAATGGCAAAATAACCCAGCTAATAAACCAACATAGTTATGAAAAATATTTTCAGAAAAATATTACCCAAAAGAGATTATGTAAAAATACCGGAAGATGTGCGGATGAAAATCATTGAGGATTCTTCCAAACAGGTATCAAGAGGCGTATTCTTTTCTACCGTTATCATCATCGCTTCATTTCTGCCTGTATTCCTGCTTACAGGACAGGAAGGAAAATTGTTTGGACCACTGGCTTATACAAAAACATTCATCCTGATAGTGGATGCCATACTGGTAATAACATTAGCCCCGGTACTGATTTCATTTTTTATGAAAGGAAGGTTCAGACCGGAAAGTTCAAACCCAGTTAATCGTGTATTGGAAAAAATATATGAGCCACTTATCAGGCTTTGTTTAAAATGGCGAAAAACAACCATCGGTATCAACATCATTGCTTTATTAATTAGTATCCCATTGCTGATGAGCCTCGGCAAAGAATTTATGCCACCATTAGATGAAGGTTCTATTTTATTTATGCCGGTTACATTACCTGATGTGTCTAATTCAGAAGTAAAAAGATTATTGCAGGTACAGGATAAAATTATAAAGAGTTTACCCGAAGTAGATAATGTATTGGGCAAGGCAGGAAGGGCAAATACAGCAACGGATAATTCACCCATCAGCATGATTGAAACAATCATTTTATTAAAACCAAAAGCTGAATGGAGAAAAGGGTTAACGAAAAAAGATATTATCAACGAACTCAATGCTAAGCTTCAAATACCCGGTGTAACTAATGGATGGACTCAGCCCATTATTAATCGCATCAATATGCTGTCAACTGGCATCCGTACTGATGTTGGAGTAAAAGTGTATGGACAAAACCTGGATACAATTAATTTATTTGCTCAAATGATTAAACAGGAATTAGTTGGGATGCCTGGTGTAAAAGATCTGTATGCCGAGCCAATCACCGGTGGTAAATACATTGACATTATTATAAAGCGGGATGAAATAAGCCGATACGGTTTAAGCGTGGATGATGTAAATATATTAGTTGAAAGTGCTTTGGGTGGAATGAAATTAACTACAACTGTAGAAGGCCGTCAGCGGTTTTCTGTAAACGCAAGATTTGGGCAAGACTTCCGTAATAATCTTGGAGACCTGAAACGTTTGCAGGTGCAGACAATGAATTTTGGCCCTGTTCCTTTGGAAGCTGTGGCAGATATAAAAATAACAGAAGGGCCTCCAATGATAAATTCAGAAAATGCTTTGCTGCGTGGTACGGTGTTGTTTAATGTAAGAGACAGGGATTTAGGAGGCACTGTTGAAGAAGCACAAAAGAAGTTGAACAGCATGTTACAGAAATTACCGAAAGGATATTTTATTGAGTGGAGTGGACAATATGAAAATTTAATTCGTGGAGAAAAAACATTGAAATTGATTTTACCTGTTGTGTTGCTTATTATTTTTGTGTGCATGTATTTTGCATTTCACTCTGCAAGGGAAGCATTCTTCAGTTTAATATCTGTACCGTTTGCATTAATAGGCGGGGCTTACATGATTTACTTCTGGGGCGTTAATTTATCGGTAGCTGTTTCAGTTGGCTTTATTGCCTTATTTGGGTTAGCAGTTGAAACCGGTATTGTGATGGTTATTTATTTAAATGATGCGATGCAAAAATTAGTGGCCTTAAAAGGGAATTCAAAAGAAACAATTACAAAAGAAGATTTGAGAGAGTATGTAATTGCAGGTGCAGCAAAACGTTTACGGCCAAAGTTAATGACAGTATGTGTTTCACTGTTTGCATTGATTCCAATTTTGTGGAGCGATGGTGTAGGTAGCGATGTGATGAAACCAATTGTGTTACCCATGATTGGCGGTGTGCTTACTTCTGCCACACATATTTTATTGGTAACCCCACTTATCTTTTTAATGACCAAAGAATACGAATTGAGAAAACATGGAAAGCTCGAAGTATAGACGCAAAACATTAACGACATGAAAAAAATAACAGGAGCAGGATTGTTTAAGGCCTTGCAGCTTCACTATGTTGCATTACACCATACACCATTGCTGGCATTGGTAGCGGGTAGCAGCGGGATAGCTTCTGCATTTTCATGGCTGGAACCCTTCAGGCCATATTTAATCTGCATCACTATTCTGATAATTGGATTTGCATGGTATCAAAAACTAAAACAACAAAAAACAGATGAATGCGATTGTGATACAAGCAAAAAGCCAAAGTTTATTCAAACAAAATTATTTCTTGGATTGGTAACAATTTTTACTACCCTGATGATAACATTCCGATATTATTCTAAAGTTTTTTATCCTGAAATAAAAAAAGAAATCATTATTACTAATAATACAACTATCCGGGAGGCGAAATTGAAAATTAAAGGAATGACCTGTATAGCTTGTGAAGAACATATAAAACATGAAGTGAATATATTGCCTGGAATTTTTTCTTCAGAAATATCTTATGCAAACGGGAATGGCATTGTAAAATTTGATACATAAAAAACAAATTTAAAATCCATTGAGAAAACTATAAATGCAACAGGCTATACAGTAACCGAATTAAAACTAAAATAATATGGAAATAATACTAAAATCATTAATAGCCTGCCCTCATTGTGGGCATCAGAAAGAAGAGGCAATGCTAACAGATGCCTGCCAGTATTTTTATAGTTGTGAGCAATGTAAAACAATATTAAAGCCAAAACCAGGGGATTGCTGTGTTTTTTGTTCTTATGGAACTATTCCTTGCCCACCTATTCAAAAAGGGAAAAACTGTTGTTAATAAAACTTATACTCAAACAATGAAAAAACAAATTTTAGTAATAATTGCTTTTGCATTTGGCTCGCTGATATCAAAAGCTCAAACGGTAAAGTTGGAAACTATTCTGAATGAAATTCAGCAA
>JAYVZR010000214.1:0-5178 GCA_043783135.1 Ferruginibacter sp.
CCGGTATGGTGCGTAGTAAATAATAGTTGATTTTATAGCGTTGCTCTCTCATCATTTTTCTTATTTCATTGCTGATGCTTAACAACTCTTTGCGTAAAATTCCATTTGATGTACCTGGTAATCCAAAGCACGCCGCCGGCTGGTTTGTTTACACTCCAATGCCTTTAGCCAGTTAATAAAATTGTGGCTCCAGCTGGCATTATCATACTGTTCGGGAATATCAATACCACTGAAGGCAAGCAGGCCTTTGATCCGGTTCTTACACCGGGTAAGATCTTTCCAGATTCTTTTGCGGTGACGGAAAAAAATACGGTCAGCCTCCTATTGTTCATCGGGTATATGAATACCTCTCAGCACGCCCGACTGCAGGCGTAAGCCAAGGTTTCGGGCATCACGGGGATCTGTTTTTTGCAACGTGTCTTTTTGGGATTTGGGAATATCTGCAGGATTTACAATCAGGCAGTCGATACCGTAGTTCTTTAACTGACGCTGTATCCAAAAGCCAAATTTACCTGCCTCATAGGACGCCACATAACGGGCTCCGGGATAATGCTGATGCAAAAGAACATCAAAAAATTTCCTTTTTGCACACCGGAAGATTGTACCGATTTATACATGCCGCTTTCTGCAACGGTTACACGCAGTAATAAAAATACCAGACCCATGCCGCCGCCAATAAAATACAATACCCGCCAGTTGTTAAAAATTTTATACAGTAATATAGCCACCACTGCACCAAACACACCGGTGGTGGCAATAACAGTGGCAGCAAGCCCCCGTTTTTCTTTAGGCAAAATTTCTGCGGTTAATGTTACTCCTGCCCCCAGCTCGCCGGCTAAACCAACACCGGCAATAAAACGTATAAATATAATATTGGGGCAAACTATGCACAAAGCCATTGGCAATATTTGCCACAGCATATAATAAAATCGACCCAAACAATACTTTCAGCCTTCCCTTTTTATCGCCCAATATACCCCCGATAATTCCACCGACAACAAGGCCAATCATCTGAATACTTAACAACAATTCGCCCTTCAATAAAATAACATCTTCCGATAAACCCAGTTCCCGCAAGCTCGGTTTGCGAACAATGTTAAATAACAGCAAATCAAAAACATCAACAAAAAAAACCGAGTGCCGCAACAATTACAGGAAGCGATGTTAAACCGTATTGCTTTTTTGTCATTTATGAAAGATATTGCAGCATTTAAAAAGAAACAAATTTTCTTCAACGAATGATGGATAGGGCAGGTCTTTGCAGTTTACAGGAAGAGTATTATTTTTCTTCTGCAAAATTTTATCACACCGGTATAGATGATTTTGAAATGTTTACCAATTGCTAAGTGTAAATTGGTTGGGATTTTTATGGAGACAGGGTATCGTTCGCTGCATTAAAATGTTATATTTGCGCCCGAAATGGTTTTATTATTTGTTATCCGCACAATAAAAGGCAATGATGCATTTTCCATTTAAAGAAACAAGAAAAAAACTTTTAGCAGGAGACTTCTCTGGTTTATTCAGATTATCAAAAGATAAAGGCACCAGTTATATACATCCTTCTGAGGTTGCAAAACTGTTTATTTCCATCCCAGCGGAAAAAGCTATTGATGCTTTTAAGTCTTTTCAAACAGCGCAGGAAATTGCTGTATTCCCTTACCTGGACAACCAATTGCAAAAAAAAGTTATCCGAAGCTTAACAAAATCAAGAGCTGCATATATTTTAAATGCACTAAGTTCTGATGACCGCACCATTTTTTATTCAACGCTGAAAGGTCTTGAACTTTCTAATTTTCTTGATTTTTTAACCGCTCCCAATAAATATGCCCTTCATAAAGTATTGGGCTATTCTGATAAAAGTGTTGCAAGGATTATTAATACAGAATTTGCAACCATTGAATCGGGTATGACCATTGCCAGTGCTATGGAACATTTACGCAAAAATCACAAAGACACTGAAGCAGCCAATGTTATTTATGTGGTAGATAAAGACGGTAAATTGATTGATGATATTCCTGTAAGAAGATTTGTTTTAAATGACCCTCAGAAAAAGGTTGAAGATATTTTAGACGGATATTGTACCAGTTTAAAAATCACCGACAGTAAAGAAGATGCTGTACAGAAATTTAAGGAATACGACAGGATTGTATTGCCTGTTACAAACGATGATAATATTTTATTAGGTGTAGTTACGGTAGATGATGTGATGGACATTGCAGAACAAAGAGATACGGCAGAAATTCAAAAGTTCGGCGGTATTGAAGAACTGGATTATCCCTATGTAAAAACTCCTTTTTTCTCTTTGTTAAAAAAAAGAGCAGGCTGGCTGATTGTTCTTTTTTTAGGTGAAATGCTTACTGCTACAGCAATGGGACACTTTGATGGAGAAATAAAAAAGGCAGTGGTGCTGGCATTGTTTGTTCCATTGATAATATCAAGCGGCGGTAACAGCGGCTCACAGGCAGCCACGCTGATTATCCGTGCTATGGCATTAAAGGAACTTTCTTTTAAAGACTGGTGGTATGTAATGCGTAGGGAAATATTATCTGGTTTATCGTTAGGGTTTATACTTGGCTCTATTGGCTTTATAAGAATTTCAATATGGCAAAACCTCGGTTGGTACAATTATGGTGTACACTGGTTACTACTTGCAATTACCATTTTCTTTTCATTGATTGGTATTGTAATGTGGGGAACATTAAGTGGCTCAATGATACCAATGCTTTTAAAACGCTTAAAAATTGACCCTGCCACTTCATCAGCTCCTTTTGTTGCCACTTTGGTAGACGTTACAGGTTTGGTTATTTATTTTAGCATTGCTGCTATCTTTTTAAAAGGAACACTATTATAAAACAAATAACCAATGAGCCACCAGCATCATCACGAACACCACCACGGACCTGTAGAATTAACTAATGTAAACAGGGCTTTTATTATTGGCATATTACTCAATTTTTTATTTGTACTAATTGAAGTATTTGTTGGCTTATACATACATTCACTTTCATTATTAAGCGATGCAGGGCATAACCTTGCTGATGTTGGTGCATTGGCACTCTCGCTGCTTGCATTTCGTTTATTAAAAGTAAAAGCCAATGATAAATACACTTACGGTTATCGAAAAACTTCCATATTAACCGCATTGTTCAACGCGGTTATTTTATTGGTTTCTATTGGCGCTATTGCTTATGAAGCTATTCATCGTTTATTAAACCCTGAGCCATTACCTGGCTATACCATCGCAATTGTTGCTGGTATTGGAATTGCCATTAATGCTTTTACAGCTATTTTATTTTTAAAAGACAAGGAGAAAGACATTAATATCAAAAGTGCTTACTTACATTTAATGAGTGATGCCCTGGTTTCTTTGGGGCTTGTTGTTGCAGGTATCATCATTCATTATACAAACTGGTATTGGCTTGATCCTGTTTTTAGCATCATCATTGTCATCATCATTTTGCTGGGTACCTGGAGATTATTAAAACACAGCCTGCGATTATCATTAGATGGTGTACCACCAAATGTAGATTTACAGGAAGTAAAAAACAAAGCGCTGAAAGTTAAGGGAGTTGTAGAAATTCATCATATACATATTTGGGCAATCAGTACTACAGAAAATGCCCTCACTGCACATGTTGTTGTAGCCGAAAACTATACCATGCAGGAAATAGAGGCAATAAAAAAGCAGTTAAAGCATGAATTTGAACATCAAAATATTCACCATGTTACTTTAGAAACTGAAACAAAAATTACCCATTGCGAAAAGACAGAATGCTGATTATTGAAAGGCCGATTCAGAATATACATTTATTGTTTCAACAGGTAAACGTCTACAAACTTTAATTCATTGCATCAACCTTTTATCAATTAATTTATTTAATGGGTTATTTAATTTTTAAGACTATTCAGTCTGCCAGCAACAGTGCTTTCATTTTACATGCAGAGCGGCCATTTTTATTATTGTATCTTTTTACACATGGCACCATCCTTCAACTTACAAAAATTAACCAGGACGGGGTTATCCATATATAATTATCAGAAGAATAATTATTTTAATTACTGTTTAAAAATCCTCGCCAACACAATGATATATGAATCAACACGTTTTAATCTAAAGTAATTAAAAAAATGTTACTAAATGTTATTAAAAACCTAATTTGTTATTGTAGAAGTTAGCTTAATTTTTATAGTGAATAAATAGTATTACTTTTATGCAGTCTATCTTGAAAAAATTTTTGGTAACCATATTGGCTTTTGTGTATCTCTCTGTATCGAGTGGGGCTACGGTTCATTTGCATTATTGCATGGGCAAACTGTTAAGCTGGGGGTTAACAGAAAAAGAAGATGGTAAATGCGGAACCTGTGGTATGCAAAAAGCAGAAAAAAAAGGCTGCTGCCACGATGAGCATAAGGAGTTAAAAGTTGAAAAAGACCAAAAGGCTTCCGAATCTGCTTTTAAATTTCTTACCACATCTTCTAATGCAGTCGTGGTTTCTTTTATCGACTTGCCTATCTTATATCCATCTTCAATAATTTTAGATAATCCTTCTACTCATGCACCTCCACGATTAGGAGCAGTGCCTATTTTCATTCTCAATTGTAATTTCCGTATTTGATTTTTCTCTTCTGATGTATTACCCCGCATTCTACCGGGTATGGGTTTATTATATTGATTAACCCCTCTGCATATTCAACAATAATAACTGATTTTAAAATTTGATAACGCCTTCTGGTGGCTATCTGTCATTCATAATAATTAAAAAATAAAAAGATGAAAACGATTAAAAAATTTTTCACTGTGGCTATTATGTTAGTTACAGTGTCATTTGCCAATGCACAAAGCGATAAAACGCAAAGAACTATTGGCATAAAAACAGAGCTCATTAAGGTTTCTGGCACCTGCACTATGGATAAAAGGCGTATTGAAAATGCTGCAAACACAGTAGATGGTGTAAAGACTGCCGATTGGAACGAGTACACACAGGTGCTTACATTAACGTACAGTGTATTTAAAAAAGATGCGGCAGATAATGTTCAAAAAAAGATTGCATCTGTTGGTAATGATACCAAAAAATACAGGGCTGATGATACCGTATATCAAAAGCTACCTGATTGCTGTCATTATCAAAGAAAACAATCATAATGCTTAAAGCCTCTCAGGTTTACAAACCTGGCAGG
>JAYVZR010000215.1:0-5144 GCA_043783135.1 Ferruginibacter sp.
ACTGATTATATAAAACTACAGGGACAAAGTTTTACTATTAGATAAAATATTACATATTTTAGATACAATTTAAACATCTGGCTCATACCAAAACCAAAACCATAGCGATTTCCTACAGTATCTTTATAACATTCAATATCAAAAGGAACCTCTTCTGCTTGTTTTTCAACGGCTTTCATATCCAACAAGTGCTGTAAGTTTTGCAAAAACAAATTCACCTGTATTTATTATTTCAGAAAATAATACAACGACAGTTTGTGAAAAAACTACTGTGATCAAACAAATATACATACAATGTGAATAGCTAAAATGTTGTACAGTTTTTGCTAAAAATAAGCAGGGACACCAGGGTATTTAATATTGCGTTTGTGTACAGGTTTGGCGCAACTATAAAATCTAAACCGGCAAGTTACCTACCAACTGATGAGCAGCAAAGAGTAAAATTAAATTAGTTTACGAGAGCAATTTAAGTGAGGAAAATTAAATATTATTTTCGAACAGTAACTTGTAGCTATTGGTTGTGCAACATCATAAGTGCAAGCAAAACGTGAATTCTTTGGAATAGTCAGTTTAACGCAGCCAAATTTGCGTATGTTCTTTGTAAGATGGTTGCGTAAGGCTGTGAGAGAAATTAAGCGGTATTTAAAAAAGCTCGGTAGCACCTGCTGGTATGCAAGATGGTGTTGGCAGAAAAAATAACAAAATCAAAGAATTGTTATAGTCAAATTATAGGATTAGTTCCGTTTAATTTTTCTAAACTCGGTGGGTGTTATACCGGTTATTTTCCTGAATAATCTTGCAAAATAGTTGGGATATTCAAAATTTAAATGATAGGCAATTTCGGCAATACTGTTACTGGAGTGTGACAGGTAGTTTTTAGATTGTTCTATCAAATGCTCCTGCACAATTAAAAGTGCAGACTTGCCGCATACATGGTTGCAAATACGATTTAGGTGTACTGCGGAAATGCCCATTTCACCAGCGTATGCAGGGATAGTCTTAGGGTTGTCATTAATTTTTACAGACTGTATAAATTTCCGGTAATAAAGTGTTGTTTGATTTGTATCTGGTAAAGCGTTACTGTTGCCGGTTTCTGATACTCTTAATAAAGCTATGAAAAACTGGCTTAGTAAAGCATAGAGCAATAACTTTTTCCCAGTTCTTTCATTGAATATCTCGGCATCTGCCTGTTGTATAATATTTACCAGTTTTTTGAATTCGCTTTTTTGGCTGGTAAAGGGAATGGCTTTTAAACTGTCAAAGTTGAGTAATAAGGAACCTGAATTAGAGAATAATGCTTCAAAAATGGTATCTGAAAGTGTAAGGATATAGCCTTTTACAGCAGGATTATATTGTAGCCCATGCAAAGTGCCTGGCGGTATTACAGCAATAGCCGGAGTTTTTATCGGTATCTTTTTTTCTGATGACTCTAAAATCACCCGTCCCGATTCAATACAAAATACCTGGTAAAGATTGGTGTGCACATGTGGTTTTATTACCCAGTTAAAACTTTCACTTCTAGTTTTAATTAACTCCAGAAAAATATAGCTCTCCTTTTTACTGCTGG
Organism: Ferruginibacter sp.; assembly: GCA_043783135.1. Lineage (GTDB taxonomy): Bacteria > Bacteroidota > Bacteroidia > Chitinophagales > Chitinophagaceae > Ferruginibacter. The sequence goes on from JAYVZR010000215.1 coordinate 1,568, forward strand.
TCAAATCACCATACAGGCCATCAAAATGCAATAGTTTCTTTTTTGCCATAAAAGTAATGTTTGATTTGTATCTGTTTTATACAAAATAATGACATTTTTAAAAGCAGGCTTTGTTTTCCTTTGTAAGAAAGAAATATAAAAGCGGGCCTGCAATTTTAATATTTTTTTGAATTCACAAATAAAAAGATAAAATGAAAATCTCCCGGTTGCAACTCACAAGCATATTCATCTGTTTCCTGATGAATATGTTGGATGGGATGGATGTGATGGTAATATCATACGCAGCTCCAAGCATTACTGCCAGTTGGGTAATAAGTTCAAGGGCACTTGGGATGGTGTTTAGCGCAGGCTTATTGGGTATGTCAATTGGTGCCATATTTTTAGCACCGAGAGCAGATAAGGTTGGCAGGAAAACAATAATATTGTTTTGCAATGCCCTAATGGGCTTAAGTGTGTTTGCAACTTCGTGGGTAAGTTCATTGGAAGCATTAATTTTTTTCAGGGTATTGAGTGGTATTGGTATTGGAGGTGTTTTAGCAAGTACGGCCACTTTAACGGCTGAGTATGCGCCAAAGACAACCAAAGATTTTTGGGTAAGTTTTGTTATGGCTGGATATCCTGTAGGAGCAGTTATTTCGGGGTTAGCAGCCACCAGTATCATTCCTCGTTACGGCTGGCAAACTATGTTTAAAATTGCCGGAGCTTCTTCTTTAATGGTTATTCCCATTGTTTATTTCCTATTAAAAGAATCAGAAGAGTTTCTGCAAAATACTGCTATTAAAAAAAATCAGGCGGTTGGCGCATTACTAACTTCAATATTCAGAAAACCTACATTGTGTTTATGGCTAGCCATTTTTATGGCCTTTGCTTCTCTGTATTTTCTTACTTCATGGATTCCTAAATTAGCTTCGGCTGCAGGGTTAACTGTGGAGTTGGCTATTTATGCAGGAACAGTATTTAATCTCGGTGCTTTTTGTGGAATCGTTTCGCAAGGATATCTATCTGCAAAATTTGGTTTACAAAAAACTATTTTTTGTTATTTATTATTCACGGCAATTTTAATGTTATCATTTGGATTTTTTAAAGGTTCGGTTTTGGTTTTATTCATCTTTGGTTTACTGGGTTTTGGAATACAAGGGGGTTTTGTAGGCATGTATAGTTTAGCAGCCCGTTTATATCCTGTAGATATTCGTGCCACAGGTGTGGGATGGGCTGTTGGCGCAGGAAGAGTTGGTGCTATTGCAGGTCCGTTAGTTGGTGGTTTGCTCATTGGAGCCGGATTGTCCATGGCTTCTAATTTTATTGCTTTTGCTATACCAACGATTATTGCTGGTATAGCTACACTTTTTATCCGTACAAAAGAAACAATCTAAAAAAACATGAATCCGGTTATCAGAGATTTAGCACATATTGCCCATGTGGAGTTGTTTACACCCAGGCTGGATGCAAGTACCCGTTTCTTTCATGAAGTCATGGGCATGTATATCAGTGCAGTGGAAGGCGATTCTGTGTACCTAAGAGCTTATGACGATTACGAACATCATACACTAAAACTTACCGCTAACAAATATCCTGGTATGAAACATTTTGCATGGCGTACACAAAGTGCCGATGCATTAACACGAAGGGTAGCCGCTATAGAAAAAACTGGTTTGGGTATTGGTTGGCATGATGGTGATTTAGGTCATGGTCCGGCTTACCAGTTTCATACACCTGCAGGGCATGGGAGTGAGATTTATTTTGAAACAGAAAAGTTTAAAGCAACTGGTAATGATATTTCGGCGCTAAAAAATACGGCCAGTAAATTCCCGGCACGTGGTATTAATGTTCGCAGACTGGATCACCTGAATTTGTTTGCAAAAGATGTCAGGGCTTTTCGTGATTTTCAATTACAGAATGTCGGTGGCATTTTAAGCGAAACTATTGTTGACAATTTAGAAGATATGAATCCCAAAGCCGTATGGTTTATGGTGAATTCAAAATCATACGACCTTGCAGTTACGGAAGATCACATGGAAATGGACGGCCGTTTCCATCATATAACTTATGCTTGTAACAGCCGTGAGGAAGTACTGATTGCTGCTGATATTTGTTTGGAAAATGGTATTTTTATTGAAACAGGACCACATAAACATACGATACAGCAAACATTTTTCCTGTATGTGTACGAACCTGGTGGTAATCGTGTTGAAATAGCTAATACAACTGCAAGGCTTATTACTGATCCCGATTATGAAACTGTAGTATGGACGCAGGAAGAAAGAAAAAAAGGCCAGGCATGGGGGCTTGCCACTGTGCCCAGCTTTCACAGCAAAGGAACACCAATGCCAGAAGATTTAATTTAAAATGATTATGATAAAAAAACTATTAGTTATTGGAGCCCACTCCGGCGATTTTGTCTGGAGAGCTGCAGGCACCATTGCCAAAGCCATTGAAGAAGGTGCAGAAACATTGGTTATTTGTATGTCTTATGGAGAACGTGGCGAATCCGGAGAGTTATGGAAAGAAGATCCAAAACGTAGCGTGGAAAGTGTAAAAATTATACGACAGGAACAGGCACAGAAAGCAGCGGATATATTGGGTACACCTATTCAATTTTTAGATTGGGGTGATTATCCCATGCTGGTATCTGATGAACGGGTGGAACAGCTTACCCATATAATTGGCGATTTTGAACCCACCGTTATTTTAACGCATTCAGCAAACGATCCTTTCAATCCAGATCATCCGTTAGCTTTTCAGGCAACACAAAGGGCCCGGTTATTATCAAGTGGTGCCGGTGTGCCGAGTGCATTTAAGAATATTGACCCGCCGGTATGGTATTCTTTTGAACCGCACCAGCCTGAATTGTGTGGTTTTGTACCAGATACATTTATCGATATTTCGTCTGTAATGGAAAAAAAATCAGCTGCCATGAATTGTATGGGGGCACAAACTTATTTGAAAGATTATTATGCAGAACTGGCGTTACGCAGGGCAAATCATGCGAGAAGAATATCGGGTAAGAAAGAAATAAAATTTGCAGAAGCACACCGGTGCATGGTGCCAAGGATTGTAAACAGTATTTTTTAGCCCCTGTCCCATAAAGGGGAAATTAAAATATAGATGATGGATTTGATAAAAGAACTAAGTAGATTCTCAGCAGCAACAATACATGAAGCATTGGGCAAATATGGTAACCTGCCTTCAGCCATAAAACCAATTAACCCTACAATGAAAATTTGTGGACCGGCATACACAGTTAAAACAATGCCTGGAGACAATGTTTTATTACACCGGGCTTATGCTTATGCAAAACCGGGTGATGTAATTGTGGCGGATTGTTCTGGTTTTTATGAAGCCGGTTATTGGGGAGACCTGATGAGCCTTGGAGCTAAAACAAAAGGTATTGCAGGCCTGGTAATAGATGGTTGCGTAAGGGATGCAGATGATATTGAAGCAATGGGTTTTCCGGTTTTCAGCAGAGGGCTATGCATAAGGGGAACATCCAATTTTGGTGAAGGCACTTTGAATGAACCAATCATGATAGGTAACTATGTAGTGAATCCCAAAGATATTATTGTTGGTGACAGGGATG
>JAYVZR010000216.1:0-13424 GCA_043783135.1 Ferruginibacter sp.
GGGAAAATACTGACTTCAACTAAATAATAGAAAAAACCATCAAATGATTGCTTTTTGAAAAATCGAAAGTAGTTAAAGTGGTCCCGACAAGAATCGAACTTGTGTCTAAAGTTTAGGAAACTTCTATTCTATCCACTGAACTACGGGACCAGCCTAAAATGGGCTATGAAAGCCAAATTTGGAGTGCAAAAGTAACAAACAACACAATAGCTTCCAACATTGATTGTTTCATAGCCATATTTAGGGGCATTTAATACCAAATGGATTTTTAAAATAATTAAATATTATTTTGGTATTATGCCGATGTGATAGCTGTTAGGCTAATGCAATTGGACTATTACAGATATCTAATCGGTATAAGGTATAAACATTCACCTTTCGTAATTTTCTTAACCTTATCTTTGCCATCCAAATTTTTCGTTTATGAAGTGGTTAACCCTGGTAATAAAATACCGTTTATGGATAGGAGTTGTGCTGTTGGCTCTCGCAATTTTTACCAATATACAGGCTGGCTTTTGGCCTTCGTTTGTATTATACCTGGCAGCAGTTATTTTAATTGTGGGTCATTTTATTTTTGGGCCAATGCGCCTGATACAGGAGTGTATGGAAACCGGCGACATGGCTGCTGCCAAAAAAGTACTGGGTTCCATCTGGTTTCCCGCTTTATTGATAAAGCCTATCCGGTCTGTTTATTATACTGTAAAAGGTAATTTAGACATGGCAGATCAAAACTATGAGGGAGCCGAAATGAATTTGAAAAAAAGCCAGCAACTAATGGGAGACGGCAGTGGATTGATGGGCGGACAAATGAAACAGGCCGAAGGTGCCAATAAATTACAGTTAGGGATGCTGTCCATGCAAAAAGGCGATATGAAACAGGCAGAGAGTTATATTAGAGGTGCAATACGCTCTGGTTTACCTGATAAAGAAAATGCAGCGGCGGCGTATTTACAGCTATCATCTATCATGATCAATAAAAGAGAATTCAGGGCAGGCAAAGAATATTTTAGAAAAGCAAAAGGCCTGAAACCTAAAACGCAACAAATTGCCGACCAGATAAAACAAATGGAAAAATATATTACCAGGATGCCGGGATAATTTAATTAACGGTTATAGTTATTTGTTTTTCATTTGCAGGCTTGGTGGGTTCCCATGAACGGATCTGTTTAAAATACAACTGTGTAGTTCCTTGTTGCAAGCCGGTTATAGTAAAGCTTTCATCAGCACTTGCTCCTGCTAATTTTTTTTCAGTTTGTGTTGTTGCTGCAAATTGCTTTTGTACTGATATGACCTTTTCATTTTCTACCGTATATATCCATTCATAACCCGATGTAGCAAGACCTTTCAGATGTAATACATGGCTTTCTCCTTTTTTTAATTGCAAATTTTCCTGCATAATAAATTTTTGGTAAATGTATACAAAATGAGGCCTCCTTATAAATAAATAGATTTCACACAAAACACATAATAAAAACAAAGGCCACAAAACAAAACACTATTCATTCATATTCTTTGTGAATTTTGTATCCTTAGTTGTTTTGTGTGAAATAAAACTTATGAGACAACCTCATCTATGAATATATTATTCTACCAGCCTTATTGTCCAGAAATCATCACAAAGATGGCTATTGGTTATATAGGAATAAGGCATCCAGAAATATCCTTTTATTCCCCAGCCGGTTCCCCACGAATTTCTAATCAGAACCACTTGCTTTTTTTCATCATAACCCACCGCTAAAATGGCGTGGCCACCCACTACTTTTTCTTTTGACAAATCGGGCATTGGCATTATTCCTTTTTTTGCTACGGCAGCCGTCATAAAACTTTCATACACCGTAAACCCAAATGCAAAAGGGTAGCCTTCTGCAAGGCAGCCTTTTAATGAATTAATATTACCGCTGTTAAGCCTCTGGTAAGATAGTATCTGATTTTGCTGTGCATGTGTATAGCAGGCGGCAGGTGGCTTTTTACTGAATTTAGCGCCGGGTGAACCATCATCATCATAGGTCCATTCTTTTTCGTTGCATATACCATCTTTGTTCAACGATTTTATGCCATCTCTTAAAAATGCACCGCTGTCTGATGCTTCGGTATGTATGGCCACTCTTTCGTTATAGTACAAAAAAAGCCGCGAGGGCATAAATGCAACTTTGCGTTGTTTCTTTTTGCCAAACTCAACTGCCCCTGATAATGCGTTGGCGGTGCAACTACCTAAGGCACCCTGGTTATATACAGGCGGACAGGTTGGGCGTAAATCAACTTTTGCGGGTAATTTCATCATTACTTTTAGTGGTGCCGCATATAAAAAATCCCTTGCGTCGGGTAAGTCGGGCAGCCAGCCCATTTTAAACGTTTGCGAAGCACCTACAGGTCGTCTTGCTTTTGCCATAATTTTAAGTTTTAAAATGATAAAAAATATTATTCGATAAAAATGTTGTACAAAATGATACCGTATTATAAAAAGTTAGCCGGTAAAATTTTTGGCATTTATTATTTTGATGACCAAAAATTAAAAGAGGTTTTAGGAAATAAGGTAGTTGTATGCCTTAGGCTAAAAGAGGGTAAAACAGCGGGAGTTTTTAACAGGTATTAAAAATTTTAACTTTTAAAAGTAAGTATATCTTTTTGCTTTTGCAATACCCTAAAGAGTTATTTTTTAAGATCAGTCATGTTTTGGTTTGATCGTAGGTGAACAAAAAAATTGTACAGGCCACAAATATTTTAAAGCTAACAACGCACGTGCTATCTTTAAGTAATTTCTTTTAAATTATTTATTGAATTAAAGAAGCGGGCCTTAGAATAACATGCAAACATACCAGCAACAGCTACAAAATAAATTTGATGAAGAATATAAAAAGCTTAACGAGCAGCAACGCAAAGCCGTTGATACTATTGAAGGTCCTGTAATGGTAATTGCCGGCCCCGGTACCGGCAAAACACAAATTTTAGCAGCAAGGATTGGAAAAATATTACTGGAAACAGATGCATTGCCCGAAAATATTTTATGCCTCACTTATACGGATGCCGGTACTATTGCCATGCGCCGGCGCTTACAAAAATTTATTGGTGCAGATGCATACAAAGTAAACATCTACACTTTTCATGCTTTTTGTAATGAAGTGATACAGGATAATTTATCCCTGTTTGAAAAAACATCGCTTGATGCAATTTCTGAATTGGAAAATATACAGTTGTTTAAAATACTAATTGACAGCTTTCCCAAAAATCATCCTTTAAAAAGATATCGGGGCGATGTTTATTTTGAGATAAATAATCTTAAAAATTTATTTTCCTCCATGAAAAGGGAAGGATGGGCACCTGCCTTTATCAATCAGAAAATAGACGAGTATATTAATGACCTGCCTTTGCGTGATGAGTATGTTGCCAAAAGGGCTACCAAAGAATTTAAAAAAGGAGATGTTCGTACAGACAAGATAGAAGCAGAAAAAGAAATAATGGAAAAATTGCGTGCTGCAGTAAATGAATTTGATAACTATCAAAACCTGATGCGAAAAAGAAACCGCTACGATTTTGATGATATGATTACCTGGGTAATACGGGTGTTTGAAGAAAACAGCAATGTGTTAAATGCTTACCAGGAAAAATATCAATACGTATTGGTAGATGAGTTTCAGGATACCAGCGGTACACAAAATAAACTGGCGCAGTTGCTCATCAGTTATTGGGCAAAACCCAACGTATTTGTAGTGGGCGATGATGACCAAAGTATTTACCGTTTTCAGGGAGCCAATATAGAAAACATGCTGGACTTTGCCACTCACTACACCAAAGATTTAATGACAGTTGTGCTGACCAATAATTACCGCAGTACACAACCCATATTGGATATCTCCAAAACATTGATTAATAAAAATGAAGAACGCCTGGTAAAGCAAATTGATGGATTAAGTAAAGATTTACTGGCTGCTAATATAAATGTGAACGGGCTTACAAATCAACCGGTTTTAATAGAATACAATTCTGTAAAAGAAGAAATGGCATCCATTACCAATGAAGTATTTCAGTTGATACAACAGGATATTGCTGCAGGTAAAATTGCCATTATCTATAAAGAAAATAAATATGGCACAGAGCTGGCACAATATTTCCGGCTTAAAAAAATACCGGTTTACAGTAAACGAAGCATTAATATTTTAGAGCATCCTTTTGCAAAAAAGGTAATTCAGTTATTGCGCTATTTGAATGCAGAGCATGATATTCCTTATGGTGGCGATGAAATGCTTTTTGAAATTTTGCACTACGATTTTTACAATATTCCGCCAATAGAAATTGCAAAACTGGCGGTAGAAGTTAACAGTAAAAAATATAATGGTGAGCAAATATCTATAAGAAGACTGCTGTATGACAAAGCAAATAAACCGCCCCAAAATTTATTTGATACCGGCATAAACGAGGGCCTTAAAAATTTAAGTGCCATTATTGAAAAACTAATTGCCGATGTTGCCAACATAACCTTGCAGCAATTATTTGAAAATATCATCCGTAATGCAGGCGTGCTTACTTATATCTTACAAAGCGATGATAAAATTCAACTGATACAGTTGCTAACAGCTTTATTTGATTTTATAAAAGAAGAATCAGCACGCAACCCTGCACTTCAATTAAAAGGATTTATTGATATTATTGACCTGATGGATAAAGAAGGATTGCCTTTACCCATGGTACAGGTAGCTGGCAGCGATAAAGGTGTAAACCTGCTTACCGTACATGGCAGTAAAGGACTGGAATTTGAATATGTTTTCTTTGTTGGTGTAAATGCTTCATCATGGGAAAAGAAACGAAAGCCCGGCGGCGGCTATAAATTTCCGGATACCATGTTTTCTTCTCAGCCCAAAGCAAGAGAAGAAGAAGAACTGCGCCGCTTATTTTATGTAGCATTAACAAGGGCCGAAACACACTTGCAAATTTCTTATGCCAAATTAAGAAACGACGGCAAAGAGATGGAACCCTCCATGTTTATTGCAGAAATTTTAGAACAACATATTTTACCAGTACAAAAAATTGCGCTATCAGCAGAGCAGTTAACAGAATTTGAACTATTGAATTTTACACAACAGGCGCCGGAAATTGAAAAATCAGAAGAGGATTTTATTACTGCGTTGCTGGATAAATTTGTAATGAACGTAACGGCACTAAGCGCCTATCTTAACTGTCCGCTTGGCTTTTACTATAAAAACCTTATCCGCATTCCATCAGGTAAAAATGAAGCAACCGAATTTGGAAGTGCAATACATTATGCATTGGAAAAATTGTTTCGTGCCATGCAGGATAGTAAAACTGAAACCTTTCCATCAAAGGAAAAAATGATGTTGGATTTTAACTGGTACATGAACCGGCACAGGGAACTTTTTACAAAAGAAGCTTTTGAGCGAAGGATGGAATATGGTGACGAGGTACTTAAAAATTACTATGATAAATACATCAATACCTGGAACAAAGTAGTAGCAGTAGAACGCAATATTCGCGGCGTGGTGGTAAATGGTGTGCCACTAAGAGGCAAATTGGATAAGCTTGAATTTAATGGCAAAGAAATTAATGTGGTTGATTATAAAAGCGGCAATATAGACAATGCCCTTCCGAAAATAAAACCACCATCTGAAAAAGACCCTAATGGCGGCGATTACTGGCGGCAGGCCGTTTTTTATAAATTACTTATTGATAATTATGAGCAGAAAGACTGGAAAGTAATCAGCACCGAATTTGATTTTATAGAACCAGATAAAAAGAAAGAATACCGCAAAGAAAAAATTGTTATTACACCCGCAGATATTGAAACGGTAAAGCAACAAATTACCACGGTATGGCAAAAAATTGAGGCAAGGGATTTTTATACCGGCTGTGGCAAAAAAGATTGTCATTGGTGCAATTTTGTAAAAGATAATAAACTGGCAGTAGCGTTGTATGATACTGAAGCCGAAGATGAAACCATCAATTAAAGCAATTTTATGATTTACTGTTGCTGGCAAATAAAAGAAAGAGTTTAAGTTTGCAATTCAACACTATTGAATGAGTATTAAAAATTTACTGTATACTACTGCGTTATCGTTATTGATTTACATTGTTTTTATTATGGGTAGTGGTTGTGCTCAAATTGGTGCACCCACTGGCGGCCCGAGGGATAGTATTCCACCTGTTTTAGTTAGTGCCATACCAAAATTATTAACAACTAATTTTACAGGGAATAAAATCACACTAGTTTTTGATGAATATATCAACGTAAAAGAGGAACAAAAAAATGTACTCGTATCGCCTTTTCCTAAAACATTCCCGATAATAGATTATAAATTAAAAACGGTTAGTATTAAACTAAAGGATACACTTTTAGCTAATACAACCTATGCCATCAATTTTGGAAATGCTATTACAGATAATAATGAAGGTAATCCGTATAGAGATTTTACATACGTTTTTTCAACCGGTAAAACTATCGATTCATTAACACTCGGCGGTACCGTACTAATAGCAGAAACTGGTAAAGCAGACAGTACTTTATTGGTTTTGTTGTACCGTAATGCAAACGATTCCTCTGTACAGCAAAGAAAACCCGATTATGTTGCAAGGGTAAATATAATCGGCAGGTTTAAATTTACTAACCTTTCAGAAGGGCGTTATAGAATATATGCTTTAAACGATAAGGATGGCGGTAAAACGTACAATTCAAAAATTGAAGATTTTGCTTTCGCAGATAAAGATATTATAGTTGCGCCGGTAAATGATACAGTGCTGCTATATGCTTATGAAGAGGAGAAAGATATAAAAAAATTGCCCGGCACAACTGTGAAGGCAGCAGTAGATAAAAAATTAAAATATATTTCTGCCTTAAAAAATAGCCCGCAACAAGACCTCCTTTCTAATATTGAACTTCATTTTAACAACACATTGAAAATTTTTGATACAACAAAAATTATTTTAACAGATACTAATTTTAATAAGATAAAAGGGATTACATTTTTGATTGACAGCACAAGAAAAATGGTTACAATAAAAAATAATTGGCCGGCAGAAACCAACTACCGCCTCATTATTGATAAAGATGCAGTAAGCGATTCTGCAAATAACCTGCTTGCAAAAACAGATACCATTCGCTTTGTAACAAAAAAGGAAAGTGATTATGGGTCGTTATTGTTACGGTTTAATAACCTTGATACGGCAAGGCATCCGGTTGTTCAATTTATAACCAATGATAAAGTTGTAAAATCAGTGCCAGTAACGAGTCCAATATGGAGCGACAAACTATTCCTTCCAGGTGAATATGAGCTGCGTATATTATACGATAGAAATAATAATGGCGTTTGGGACCCCGGCAATTATGAAAAAAGAATACAACCGGAAATAGCATTAACACTTGATAAAAAATTAGTGATTAAAGCAGACTGGGAAAATGAACGGGACGTTAAGCTTTAATGGATAATTATTTAATTGATAATTGATAATTTTTTCAAATGGATAATTCTTCAATTATACAATAGGTATTCATATTTAAAAATTATCCATTATCAATTATCCATTAACTTTATTCCATGATTTTTTCTTCTTCTCTTTTAGAAAATGCGGTTAACCAATTTGCAAAATTGCCCGGGATCGGGAAAAAAACGGCCCTTCGTTTGGTGCTTCATCTTATAAAGCAGGATGCAAGTGAGGTAGCTACTTTTAGTGAAGCGTTGTCATTGATGAAAGAAGAAATAAAATTCTGTTCCCGCTGCCATAATATCTCCGATGCCGACTTGTGCAATATTTGCAGCAACCAATCCCGTAAACAGGAAATATTGTGTGTGGTGGAAAATATCAGGGATGTAATTGCAATAGAAAGCACCCAGCAGTTTAATGGTGTTTATCATGTACTTGGCGGAATTATATCACCACTCGATGGTATTGGCCCCGATCAGTTAACCATTGATTCTTTGGTGAAGCGCATAGAAAATGAAAACATTACTGAGATTATTTTTGCGCTTAATGCCAACATACAGGGCGATACAACTATTTACTATATCGGTAAAAAATTAAAAGCGTTTTCTGTAAAAATAACTACTATCGCACGTGGCATTGCCTTTGGCGGCGAACTGGAATATGCCGATGAAATGACGCTGGCAAAAAGTATCAGCAACCGTATTCCTGTAGAAAACTACATCAATGCGGGTAATTAGCCTTGTTAAGTCTGGTGCGGTATTCTTTCTTAAATTTATTAGTAATCTTATACATTTTGCACTTCGGCAAACTTGTTTTAATTTTATACTGTTTACAGGTGGATTTGTTTATTGTTCAGCCTGTATTCAATACCTTTTAAAAAAGGGAAGTGAACTAATAAACGAAAGCAATTCCCAACATCTTCACGGATTGATTCTCGTTTACCGGTTTACAAATTTTTTAGGTGAGTTATAATACGGCAATTGCCAGTAATATTTTAGTAATGGCCAGCTCATTCAACTATTAATTAATAATTAAATTTATTATAGGTGATGAAAAAAACTATACAGGATTGTCTTAAAGAAAGGATACTCATTATTGATGGCGCAATGGGTACCATGATACAGCGGCATAAGCTGGAGGAAGCAGATTATCGCGGCGAGCGTTTTAAAGACTGGCATACCGATGTAAAAGGCAATAATGATTTGTTAAGCATCACTCAGCCCGGCATTATCATTGACATACATAAACAGTATCTGGAAGCTGGTGCAGATATCATTGAAACCAATACGTTTAGCAGTACCTTAATTGCCCAGACCGATTATGACATGCAGTCGCTTGCCTACGAATTAAATGTGGCATCAGCCAAATGTGCAAGGATAGCAGCAGATGAATACACTGCAAAAAACCCCGATAAACCTAGGTTTGTAGCCGGCGCCATCGGGCCTTTAAATAAAACATTATCCCTGTCGCCTGATGTAAATAACCCGGGTTTTAGGGCAGTAACTTTTGATGAAGTGGCGGCAGCTTATACAGAGCAAATAAAAGGATTGATAGAAGGTGGTGTAGACCTGTTATTAATTGAAACAATATTTGACACCCTGAATGCAAAGGCTGCGGTTTATGCCATTAAGAAATTCTCTAGGGACAGAAAAAAGAATTTTCCGCAAACATCTTCTCTATTTCCTCTCCCACCGGGGGAGATAGAGGGGGCCTTACCCATCATGATTTCAGGAACCATTACAGATGCTTCGGGGCGTACTTTAAGTGGTCAAACACTGGAAGCATTTTATATTTCTTTGATGCACGCAAACCCAATAAGTATTGGTCTTAATTGTGCATTGGGGGCCATGGAAATGAGGCCGCATATTGAAGAATTATCTTCCATAGCCAATTGCTATACATCAGCTTATCCCAATGCGGGGTTACCCAATGCTTTTGGCGAATATGATGAACAGCCGCACGAAACGGCACATATCATTGAAGAATGGGCAGCCAATGGATGGCTGAATATTGTTGGCGGTTGCTGCGGCACAACGCCGGATCATATTAAACATATTGCAGATGAAGTGGCTAAATTTAAACCAAGGCTTTTGCCTGTTTTAGAAGAAGCATTATAAAAGATAGTAACAATAAAATACGCTTGTTTATATCAAAGTATTAAAAATGTTATATGGAAGTTACAGAACAACTGATTATTGACCAGGTATATTTTATACGCGGTATAAAAGTTATGCTTGATAAAAATTTGGCAGCAATGTACTGTGTGCCGACTTCTGCTTTAAACCAGGCTGTAAAAAGAAATAATCAAAAATTTCCAATTGATTTCATGTTTCAACTAACCCCTGAAGAATTTGAATCTTTGATATCACAAATTGTGATATCAAAACAAAGTGTAAGGGGTGGCACCAGGAAATTACCATACGTATTTACAGAACAGGGAGTAGCTATGCTTTCTTCAGTGCTCAAATCTGAAACAGCTATCCAGGTTAATATTCAAATCATCAGGGTATTTACAAAAATGAAACAACTGCTTCTGCACAATAAGGAGCTTTTTTTGAAAATAGAAAAGATTGAAAACAAACTTACAGCACACGATAAAGATCTTCAAAACATTTTTGCCATATTAAAAAAATTATTACAAACGCCCGATACGGTCAAAAGAAACCCAATAGGTTTTCCTTACCGAAAAAGAAATGATAAGGGCAAAAGTTGTATCTGGCTATGAAGCAATTCAGCAGGTGTAACTATAAACAAAAGAGCTATGAGTGAAACAATACATATACAACCTTTTTTAAGACTAAGTGGATTAGAACCCCTTATCGTTCGTCCGGAAACAAATTTTGTAAACGTAGGCGAGCGTACCAATGTAACCGGCAGTAAAAAATTTGCCCGTCTTATTAAAGATGGTTTGTATGAAGAGGCATTAAGTGTTGCCCGTCAACAGGTAGAAAGCGGGGCACAGGTAATTGATATAAATATGGATGATGCCATGCTGGAAGGTGTGGAAGCAATGACTGTTTTTTTAAATTTAGTACAAGCCGAGCCTGATATTGCAAAGATTCCCATCATGATCGATTCTTCTAAATTTGAGATCATTGAAGCGGGGTTAAAATGTGTACAGGGAAAATGTATTGTAAACTCCATATCCATGAAGGAAGGAGAAGCCAAATTTATTGAACAGGCATTTATTTGTAAAAGTTATGGCGCCTCTGTAATTGTTATGGCATTTGACGAAGTAGGACAGGCGGATACCAAACAACGTAAAATTGAAATTTGTCACAGGGCCTATAAAATATTAACTAAACAGGTTGGTTACGATCCGCAGGATATTATTTTTGACCCAAATATTTTTGCCATTGCAACAGGTATTGAAGAGCATAATAATTATGCAGTAGATTTTATTGAAGCAACTGCAGAAATAAAAAAATTAATGCCGCTTACCAAAGTGAGCGGGGGCGTAAGCAATGTTTCATTTTCTTTCAGGGGAAACGACCATGTACGGGAAGCTATTCACAGTGTGTTTCTGTATTATGCCATCAAAGCCGGTATGGATATGGGTATTGTAAACGCAGGCCAGTTAGTGGTGTACGATGAAATAGAGCCAACCTTAAGGGATATGTGCGAAGCCGTGATCCTTAACCGCAATAACGATAACAATGAAGCCACCGAAAAATTAATTGTTCATGCAGAAAAAGTAAAAGCAAAAGGTAAGGTAGAAGTAAAGGATGAAAAATGGAGAAACGAACCAGTTGAAAAAAGGTTGTCACACTCCCTTGTAAACGGCATTACTGATTATATTGATGCGGATACGGAAGAGGCCCGTGTTAAATATCCAAAACCTTTGGATGTAATTGAAGGGCCGTTGATGGATGGAATGAATATAGTAGGCGATCTTTTTGGGGCAGGTAAAATGTTTTTACCACAGGTGGTAAAAAGTGCCCGGGTTATGAAGAAGGCAGTAGCAGTGCTCACACCTTTTATTGAGCAGGAAAAAGAAGACAGGAAACAGGCACACCTTGTAGCAGGTACTATCAATGAAGAGGCCGCCGGAGCTGCCAAAATATTACTGGCAACAGTAAAAGGTGATGTACATGATATTGGAAAAAATATTGTGGGCGTGGTATTAGGGTGTAATGGTTACGATATCATTGATCTTGGGGTAATGGTATCATCCGATAAGATTTTATCAGAAGCAAAAAAACACAATGTAGATATAATTGGGCTAAGCGGCCTTATAACTCCTTCACTTGATGAAATGGTACATATTGCAAAAGAGATGAAAAGACAGCAAATGAACCTGCCATTATTGATTGGAGGCGCTACTACCAGCCGTATGCATACTGCTGTAAAAATTGCGCAGGAATATGACAACGGCGTAGTGCATGTACTTGACGCATCCCGTAGCGTAACCGTTGCCGGTAGTTTATTGAGCAAAGAACAAAAACCTGATTTTTTAAACGGTATAAAAAATGAGTACCATAAATTAAAAGAAGATTTTGCTAACCGTAAAACTATAAAAAATTATTTACCTTTTGCAGCAGCACAACAAAACGGAGCGGTTATTGACTGGGATAATTTTACACCCGTAACACCCACATTTACAGGTACAAAAGTTTTTGAAAATTATGGCCTTGCCGAAATAGCCGGGTATATTGACTGGCAACCATTTTTTATTGCATGGGAAATGCATGGCAAATTCCCCGCTTTATTAACTGATGAAATTATTGGAAAAGAAGCTACCAAATTATACAACGATGCAAAAAAATTATTACAGCAAATTATTGATGAAAAATGGTTAACTGCCAGAGCGGTCATTGGTTTTTGGGAAGCTAATAGAACTGCACCAGATACAATTATAGTAAAAACCAGTAAGGAAGATATCAGCTTACAATTCTTAAGGCGGCAAATTAAAAAAGCTGCCGGACAGCCAAATTTATCACTGGCAGATTTTATTGTTCCTGATAAAAAAGAAACTATAGATTATTTAGGAGCTTTTTCTGTAACAATCGAAGGAATAGAACCCCATATCAAAAAATTTGAAGATAACCTGGATGATTACAACAAGATAATTTTACAGGCATTGGCCGACAGGTTTGCAGAGGCATTTGCAGAAGTACTTCATAAAAAAACCCGGTTGCAATATTGGGGTTATGTTACCGAAGAGCATTTATCTAATGAACAACTGATAAAGGAAGAGTACCTGGGTATTCGTCCTGCACCAGGTTATCCTGCCTGTCCGGACCATACCGAAAAGTATAAACTGTTTAACCTGCTGGGAGGAGAAGAAACAACCGGCATACACCTTACCGAATCATTGGCCATGTATCCTGCATCTTCTGTATGTGGATGGTACTTTGCAAACCCTGCCAGTAAATATTTTGGAGTGGGTAAAATAAATGAAGATCAGTTAAGTGATTATACTGTAAGAAAAGAAATGGATATGAAAGAAGTGAAAAGATGGCTGAGTCCAATATTAGATTAAATTACCAAATTGCAAATAAATAACGAAATTAAATCAGGTAATAGACAAAAGACTACTATTATAGTTTAACGCTAATTTTCTTATAATTTTGCTATGTCAAATTTCAGCGTTTAATGAAAAATAAAATAAGTACCGTACTGGCAGCATTTGTATTATTAGCAGGCACATATTCAGCTACCGGGCAAAGTAAAAAAGCAGAAAGAAAAAAAGAATTTTATTTTTCCTGGGGGTATAATACGGAGTGGTACACTAAGAGTACTGTAAAAATTGATCAGCCATTGCTGGGTAATAACTATAGTTTTGAAAATATTAAAGGCCATGACCATAAAGGATGGGATGAAGGCTTATTTAGTAAGGCACTTACAATACCTCAATACAATTATAGAATTGGCCTGTTTATCAATAAGGAAAAAGGGATAGCTTTTGAAATAAATTTTGATCATACAAAATTTATTTTTGCAGATCAGATGGCACATGTAACCGGAATCCTTGATAAGAGGTATGTAGATACTTC
>JAYVZR010000217.1:0-13408 GCA_043783135.1 Ferruginibacter sp.
GATTTTGAAAAGGTAAGCCTGGTGGGCATTTTAGATGCAGATGGATTGTTGAGCTTTGCAGATTTCAGGGTAAATGAAAGAGCCTTTCAATTGATGGAACAGGTAAGCGGCAGGGCAGGCCGTAAAGAGGAACAGGGCAGGGTATTGATACAGGCTACACAAATTAACCACCCGGTGTTGCAATTTGTAAAGGAACATGATTATAAAAACATGTATGCATTTGAAATAACCAACCGTCAGCAATTTTTTTATCCGCCGTTCAGCCGTATTATTGAAATAACTTTAAAACATAGAATTAAGGAAGTAGTAGAGGAAGCAGCCAATAAATTAGCAATAGCCCTGCCGAAAGACCTTAATAATTTTGTTGTAGGCCCGGCCGCACCATTAGTGGCAAGGGTTCGTAATCAGTACCTGATGGAATTATTGATAAAGCTTCCTTTGGATATGAAACAGATTCAGCAGTATAAAAAAATAATACGTAACCATTTTAATTTATTGCTTACAGAAAAGCAGTTTAAGAGTGTGGTGATGATTGCTGATGTGGATGCAAATTAATTGGCAAATTATAAAGCTATGATCAAAGAAAATATTTCTCTTAAGGGTTACAATACTTTCGGTATTGATGTAACTGCACAATACTTTTCAACCTTTAATTCTGTTGAACAATTAGCCGGGTTGCTGGAATCTAAAAAACTCATAACTCATAACCCGTCACTCATCACTTTCATATTAGGCGGAGGCAGTAATATTCTTTTTACGAAAAATATTGAAGGACTTGTTTTAAAAAATGAAATAAAAGGAATTGAAAAAACAGGCGAAGATGAAAATTATGTTTATGTAAAAGCCGGTGCAGGCGAAAACTGGCACCAGTTGGTATTGTTTTGTATCAATAATAACCTTGCCGGGATAGAAAATCTTTCTTTGATACCCGGTAATGTTGGTGCATCACCCATGCAAAATATCGGCGCCTATGGCGTAGAATTGAGGGATGTTTTTTACACCCTGGAAGCCTTTCATTTGCCCGAAAAAAAAATGATAGAATTTACATTGCAGGATTGCGAATTTGGGTATAGGGAAAGTGTTTTTAAAGGAAAATTTAAAGGCGAGTTTGTTATTACAACTGTTACTTATCGTTTATTTAAAACGCCCCGGTTTAATACAAGCTATGGTGCTATAGAACAAGAACTGCAATCAATGGGTGTACAAACGTTAAGCATAAAAGCAATATCGCAGGCGGTAATTAATATACGGAGCAGTAAATTACCCGACCCGGCAATCATTGGCAATGCCGGTAGTTTTTTTAAAAATCCTGAAATTGATGCTGAACAATTTAAGGAACTAAAAATTTCTTTTCCTGGTATTGTGGGTTATATACTTAATAGTGGCCGTGTTAAGTTGGCGGCAGGCTGGTTAATTGAGCAATGCGGATGGAAGGGGTATAGAAAAGGGGATGCAGGTTGCCATGCAAAACAGGCATTGGTATTGGTAAACTATGGCAATGCAAAAGGCAGTGATATTTTACAGTTAAGCGAAGAAATTATTGAAAGTGTGCAGAGGAAATTTAGTGTGTTGCTGGAAAGGGAAGTAAATATTATTTATTAAAAACTCCCAAAGCTATGAGTCATGGGAGTTTTATTTTTAGTGTCAATTAAAATCACTTTCATTAAAATCATCGTCACTAAACGATTGAGTGCCCATATTCAGCATGCTGCCCATCAGGTCCTTAAATTCAATTTTTCCTTCCACTACTTTTTTACTGATTAACGAATATGCCGACAACCCATGCAATACAAATTCCATCAGTAAAGCATTTTCTTTTTCATTGGCGGCTTTATGATATTTTTTAACCAAGGCATGTAAGCCATCAACCTTGTATAATAATTGTGTTTTATCACCATCTTTTGTATCAAAAAATAAATCGAGGTGGTTGCCGCTATCGAACCATCTTGTAATTGATTTGTAAGGATTATCTTCTGAAGAAGCTTCTTTAACTCTTTTCTTTTTTAACGTATCGGGGTTGGGAAAGTACAAACTAAATTGTGTTCGGATGGCTTTCTCCAGTAAGTTAAATGCTACCTGGTAAGGACCTTCCTGTTCACCTTCGTATACCAGCTCAATTTTACCGGTGATAGATGGAATAATACCTACCAGGTCACTTACCCATACCTGTGTTTCTTTTTCGCTGTTGATGATGGCCCTGCGCTCAGCAGAACTTATTGCGTTTTCATAAGCGGCAATGGTAAGCCTTGCACTTACACCACTTTTTTTATCAACCAGCTCACTTGTACGGGCCTCAAAAGCTACCTGTTCAATTAAACGTTTTACCAGGCCGCTTATCTTTACTTTGTCGGATTGCTCCTGGTAAATATTTGCTTCCTGCTCAGTAATGGCCAAGGATGTTTCAATTGATTTTGGATAGTGGGTGAGTATCTGGCTTTCTATCCTGTCTTTTAGCGGTGTTACTATGCTTCCCCTGTTTGTATAATCTTCCGGATTAGCAGTAAATACAAATAGTACGTCAAGGGGTAAACGCAGTTTAAAACCACGTATCTGTAAATCCCCTTCTTCTAAAATATTGAATAAAGAAACCTGTATCCTTGCCTGTAAGTCGGGTAATTCGTTTATAACAAAAATACTGCGGTTACTGCGTGGTATAATGCCATAATGTAGTACCCTTTCATCTGCAAAACTTAATTTTAAATTTGCGGCCTTAATAGGGTCAATATCACCAATTAGATCTGCTACACTTACATCCGGCGTTGCCAGTTTTTCTCCATAGCGCTGGCTGCGATGCAACCAGCTTACAGGCGTGTTATCTCCATGTTCTTCAATCAGGTCTATTGCATAACGGGAGATTGGTTTTAATGGATCATCATTAATTTCGCTGCCGGAAACAACAGGTATGTAGTCATCCAGTAATTCCGTCATCTGCCTTGCCATACGTGTTTTTGCCTGGCCACGAAGGCCTAAAAACAAAATGTTGTGACGGGATAATAATGCTCTTTCTGTATCTGGTATTACAGAATCTTCATATCCTAAAATACCGGGAAAAGCATTTTCCTTGGCTTTTATTTTTTTAATAAGGTTAGCGCGTATCTCATCTTTGATGCTTCTTGAAATGTAACCGCTTTTCTTTAATTCGCCGAGTGTTTTTATTTTATTCATTTTTTTTATAATTTGCCGTTAAGGCGTTAAGACGTTTTTTATTTATGTTTTGCCGAATATTTTATTGCCGTTAAGTCGTTTAGGCGTTTTTTTATTCTACACAATATCTGCGTGTCCCATCTTTTATTAGTGCAGTATTAAAATTGATGACGTATGCTATATGTAAACCAGTTAATTTTAAATGGCTTAACACCTGTGCCTGCCAAATAGGATTTACAATATCAACCGCTTTTAATTCGCATATGATGCTATCACTGACCAATACATCTAATCTTAATCCTTCATCGAAAACTATTCCATCATAGTGAATGGGTAGCTTTACCTGCCTTTGATAATCTACATTTCTTTTAAATAACTCATGACAAAAACATACTTCATATACTTGCTCTAATAACCCGGGGCCAAGTACTTTATGCACCGCAAAGGCGGCATCTTTTATTTGCTGACACAACCAGTCTTCATTGTTATTTAACTGATACATTTTTTTGCCGGTGCGACGTTTTTGAGTTTTGGCGTTAAGTCGTTTAGACGTTTTTTATTTGTTTTGCCGAATAGTTTTTTTATTGCCGTTAAGTCGTTAAGGCGTTTTTATTAAGCAGGACGCCTTAACGTCTAAACGGCAAAATCTTCTCTAAGGCAAATTAATAAACTGTTTTTCTTTTACCACTTTCGAAGTCCTTAAACATAAATGCGCCTAATTTATCTAAAGATGCAAAAAAGGCTTTGCCATTATTTGTTTCTGTAAATTCCTGTACAAATTTTTGCAGATAGGGATCAGAAGCAATCATAAATGTTGTAATGGGTATTTTTAATTTTTTGCATTGTGTAGCAAGGCTCATGCAGCGATTCAAAATTTTTCTATCAACCCCAAAACTATTTTTATAATATTTGGTACCTACTTTTAGGCAAGTAGGTTTACCATCGGTAATCATAAAAATTTGTTTGTTAGGGTTTCTTCTTTTACGTAAAAGATCCATCGCTAATTCTACTCCTGCAACGGTATTGGTATGGTAAGGCCCAACCTGAAGATAGGGAAGGTCTTTTACTTCAATTGTCCAGGCATCATTGCCAAATACCACAATGTCTAATGTGTCTTTAGGATATTTTGTTTGAATCAATTCACTTAGGGCCATGGCTACTTTTTTTGCAGGGGTAATCCTGTCTTCGCCGTATAAAATCATGGAGTGCGAAATGTCAATCATCAGTACGGTAGAAGTCTGCGATTTAAAATCTGTTTCCCTTATCTCCAGGTCATCTTCCTGTAAACGAAAACTTTCTGCACCATGGTTTATCTGGGCATTGCGGATAGAAGCTGTAAAATCAATTTGCTCCAAGGTATCACCAAATTGAAAAGGCCTTGTTTCCGGATTAATTTCATCGCCTCCACCCGGTTTAAATGTTTGGTGATTGCCTTGCCTTGTTTTCTTTAATTTACCAAAAATTTCTTCCAGGCTTTTTTTTCTGATGCCTTGTTCTGTTTTAGGTGTAATTTTTATTTCACCATTTTCCTTCTTCTCATCAATATATCCTTTGTCTTTTAAATCTTCGTAAAAATCACCCATTCCATACTCATTTTTAGTGAGCTTATATTCTTTATCTAATTCGTTCATCCATTGCATGGCTTCACCTACATCGCCATTTGTGTAGGTAAGCAGCTGCATAAAAATATCCAGTAATTGTTCAAAAGGAGTTTTAGCATTTTGAGCAGGATCGTATTTACCAAAATTGTACCCTTTCATAATTATATTTTTAAAAAATAGCCACCTTGTAAAATCTTTTATATATGGTTTTAATTCCCAGTAAATTTATTTGTTTGATGATATTCACAATTTACGAAACAATCAATTGAACTGATTGGTTCGTTTGTTAAATAAAAAAAACCTCCCGGTAACATCGGGAGGTTTTTTTTATTTAAAAGAGCTAATTACTTTTTTCCACTATCTCCCTTCTTTGCAGGAGTGGTAGTGTTATTGATTGTGGTGGGTAATTCTACCGGTAATTTGTTTTTATTTTTATAAAACTGCTCCATTTGTTGAATACCCTTTAAAAAATTTATGGCCATTGCCATATCGCCCCTGTCACCTTCAAACTGGCTGAGCCTTGTTTCATTTAAACTATTGTAATAGGTAACCTGCTGTTCAAGATCTTTCTTTAAACTACGCGTAACTTTTTCAGCTAAGGCAGTATCGCCAGCTTTGTAACAGGCATCTAAAAACTGGTACGAAATCATATCATGTTGCTGAAAACGGGATACCATCCCATAAGGCATATTTTCGTCCAGCATGCCTTTGTCGCATTTCTCGAGCATCTTTTTTGCTTCTTCCAGTTTGCCATTTTCCGCTAAGTTACCCGCAGCTTTTGCATATGCCAAACGGATGCTGTTTAAGTGGCGGCGGTTTTCCTCATCGTAATAAACACCGGCAACATTAGCATTGCCAAATACAAATTTTTTCATCATCTTATCATATACCCAATCTTCATTTACATCTTTATTCATTACAGGCACCAACCTGTAAGTAAGCCCATCCTGGCGAAGGTATTGGCCAAAGCCAAGCTCCCCATATTCACTGGTAAAGTAAATAGGCCGTTTCCATTTGTTGGCAGCTATAATATTTAATACGGCAGTTTCTCCTTTTTGAAGACCGGATCTTGCAGGAATATCAAACTTCATTTCACTTACCACACTATCGCCCGCATTTACAGTGCCATTTGTTCTAACGAGATTTATATCAACAGGTACCTTTACCTTGCGGCTAGGATATACATTTATAAAACTGCCATCCCTTGTCTGTTCCATTTTAGCCTGATCATCACTACCGGCATAATCTTTCATCATGCTGTATAGATCTATGTATTCATTAGGATTCATTCCTGCTTTTGGCACATAATAAATAAAATCTCTTTTGGCACCTTCTATTTGTGCGGCTGTCCATATCGGATCAATCGGGTCGCTTTGATTTATTTTATACCGTAATTGATTGATATAAGAATCGGTGCCTAATAAACTTGAGTTAATAACACGTATATCTCTTCGAATACCTTCTACTTCCTGTGCATACCATAATGGGTAAGTATCGTTATCGCCAAACGTAACTAAAATAGCGTTGGGGGCACAACTTTCCAGGTAGTCAATTGCAAGGTCCCTCGCCAAAACTTTTTTTCCACGATCATGATCATCCCATTCCTGGCTGGCCATTAATACAGGCACAGCCAATGTACAAACACCGGCTGCAACATAATTTGCTATTTTGGAGCTCATAAATTTGGTCAGTAATTCCTTTACATATAGCACACCTAAACCTATCCAGATAGCAAATGCATAAAAGGAACCTACAAAAGCATAATCCCTTTCCCTTGGCTGGTTACCTGGCATATTTAGATAAATAACAATGGCAAAACCGGTAAAGAAAAAAAGCAAACCAACTACTAACCCATCTTTTTTATTTTTTTGATAATGGTACAATAAACCTAGAATGCCTAAAATAAGCGGCAATGCAAATAAGTTGTTATTGGCCTTGTTATGTTTCATGCTATCAGGCATAAAAGCCTGATTGCCCAGCATGAAATTATCAAGGAAAGATATACCTGTTTTCCAATTGCCATCTCTTACATTACTCATTGAAACACCCTGGATATCATTTTGTTTGCCCGCAAAATTCCACATAAAATATCGCAGGTACATCCAGCCAACCTGGTATTGTACAAAGAAATTGATATTATTTCCCATGGTTGGTTTTCCACTCCATTCACCTGTTTTTGGATCTTTACCAATATTGGCAAAACCAGCATAATAATCAGCATGGCCCTGGTCATTACTCTGATCCCACATTCTTGGAAAAATATGCATGTCTTCGTCGGCATAGGTAGTTTCAACCTTATGGCCATTTTTTACATATTTATCTTTTCCTTTTATATAAGTATCTATATATTGCTGATCGGTTGGTTGTGCCGTAAAATCCTGCCCACTTATTAAAGGATAATCACCATACTGTTCACGTGCCAGATAGCCTACCAGGTTTACCGGGTTATCTACATTGTACATATCAATAGCGGTATCAGCGTTGCTGCGTATTAAAGTAGTAAAGTAACTGCTGTAACCAAGCAACATAAATGTAAAACTCCACAAACCTAATTTTAGGAAATTCCAGTTTTTCTTATTTGCCAATCTAAGGGCAAAGTAAATCAGTGCCGCTAATAGTAAAAAGAAAAAAGCAAAGCCGCTGAAAAAAGGCATGCCAAAATCGTTTACAAATAATATATCAAAATTACCTGCTCCTTTAATGGTCCATTGTATTACCGCTTTTTGAATAATACCCGTAATGGCACAACCAATAATAAAGGCAAGAAAAACGCCCCAGTTGGTGGTTTTGTACCGTTTAAAATAATAGATCATTACCATTGCAGGAATGGTTAACAGATTTAAAAGATGCACCCCAATGGAAAGCCCCATCAGGTAAAATATTAAAATAAGCCATCTGTCGGCTCCGGTAAAATGTCCTGATATGCCGATTTTGTTTTCTTCCGTAACAGCAGATTCCCATTTAAGCATTGCCCAAAAAACAATTGCCGTAAAAAAAGAGGATAATGCATACACTTCACCTTCTACAGCACTATACCAGAAAGAGTCAGAAAAACAATAGGCCAATGCGCCTACTGCACCTGCGGCAACAATGCTGAATAATTGTCCATTCGTTAATTCCTGCCCGGCAGTTTGAACCAGTTTTTTTGCAAAATGTGTAATGCTCCAGTATAAAAATAAAATAGTAAATCCACTGGCCAAAGCACTCATCAGGTTAATACCTGTTGCAGCATGTTGTGGATCAAACGGGGCCATAAACAAACGGCCTATTAATACAAAAAGTGGTGCTCCTGGCGGGTGGGGGATCTGTAACTTATACGCACTGGAAGCAAACTCGCCGCAATCCCAAAAGCTGCCGGTAGCTTCCATTGTCATGATATAAACAGTACAGGCAATAATGCAAACTATCCAGCCCGAGATGTTGTTAATACGTTTAAAATTCATATAGAAGTTGGTTATAAGTGGGCAAATATAAAACTATCAACCCATTGAAAGGCTGTGATAACAATTTTTTATGAATTTATAGTTCGTTGGATTTTTCTATATATGAGACTGATTTATTTTGGATTCAGGTATAAAGGGTAACAATCATTGTATAAAAGGTTTGCAAACCAGCCGTTTATTTTAAATCTTTGTAAAAATTTTAACCATGAAACAAATTATAAGTTTTGCTTTTGCATTAGTGGTATTCAGCTCCTGTCATCGAATACAGGGAAGCGGTAATATTATTATAGAAACCAGGTCAACCGGCAATTTTACCGGTATTTCTGCAGGAGGGGCTTTTGAAGTGGAATTAAAAACAGGCCCTGTTACGGAAGTAAGGATTGAAGCGGATGATAATCTTATGCCGTATATTGAAACAAGAGTGTCCGGCAATGTTTTAAATATTACTACCAAAGGCCATACAAATTTTATTGACGGGCATTATAAAGCATACATTACTGCCCCCAATATTAATTACCTGAATAGTTCAGGTGCAGCCAGTATACGAATTATGAATGTGGTAAAAAACAGTGAAAAAATAAAATTAGAATCTTCGGGAGCTGCTTCAATTACAGGGGAAGTTGATGCGCCGAAAATTATAACGGAAGCAAGCGGCGCTGCAAATATTACCATATCGGGGCGTACAATGAATTATGATGCAGAAGCTTCTGGAAGTGCCAATATTAAATCAGCCGAATTGATGAGTGAGACAACAAAAGTTCATGTGTCAGGTGCTGCAAATGCCCATGTGTATTCAAGTGTTAGTCTAAATGCCGATGCAAGCGGCGCAGCAAATGTTTACTATAAAGGTTCAGGCAGTACAGTAGTAAAAACAAGTGGCGCCGCCAATATAAAAAAAGACGATTAATTGAAAGTAGATACTATTTTAAGAGCCCTGGTATAGTTATAGCAGGGCTCTTTTTTTAATATATGTACAGCCTTGATTGACTCTGGCTAATCATTATTATTGAAGTTTATAAGTTTACAATTCCTCAAACAAGGCAATTGTTTGTGTCTTCCATCAAATTAGCCATCCTTTTCTTGTCATCTTGTCACTTTTTGATATTTGGTATTTTCTTTGACAAGTAGAATAAAAATCTACACATCATGCAAAAAGGAAATATTAGGGTACAAACGGAGAATATTTTTCCAATCATTAAAAAGTTTTTATATAGTGAACACGATATATTTTTAAGGGAACTGGTAAGCAATGCAGTTGATGCTACACAAAAATTAAAAACCCTTTCATCTATTGGAGAAGCAAAAGGAGAAATAGGCGGGTTGTCTATTAACATAAAGATTGATGCAGACAAAAAAACAGTTACCATTTCGGATAAAGGGATTGGTATGACCGGCGAAGAAGTGGATAAATACCTTAACCAGGTAGCTTTTAGTGGTGCAGAAGAATTTTTAGATAAATACAAGGGGCAAAACGAAAACAATATTATCGGGCATTTTGGATTAGGTTTTTACTCTTCTTTTATGGTAAGTGAAAAAGTAGAAGTAATTACCAAATCGTTTAAAGAAAATGCTGTACCTGTAAGATGGGAATGTGATGGCAGCCCGGAATTTTTACTGGAAGATTACGAAAAGGCAGAAAGAGGTACCGACATTGTTATGTACCTCAATGAAGAAAGCAAAGAATTTTTAGAACCTCAGCGTATAAAAACTGTGCTGGAAAAATTCTGCCGGTTTTTACCGGTGCCGATTATATTTGAAGATAAACAAATCAATAACCCAACACCGGCATGGACCAAAAAACCTTCAGAACTGACTGCTGAAGATTATCAGAATTTTTATAAAGAATTATATCCCTTTAACGAAGCGCCGTTATTCTGGATCCATCTAAATGTTGATTACCCTTTTAATTTAACGGGTATTTTATATTTCCCCAAAATCAAGCAATCTTATGAAATACAAAAAGATAAGATTCAATTATACAGTAACCAGGTTTTTGTAACTGACGAGGTTAAAGATATTGTGCCTGAATTTTTAATGTTGTTGCAGGGTGTCCTGGATTCTCCCGATATCCCCTTGAATGTTAGCCGTAGCTATTTACAGGGCGACCCCAATGTGCGCAAAATAAATGCTCACATAACAAAAAAAGTAGCTGATAAATTAGAAGAGATTTTTAAAAATGACCGTACTGCTTTTGAAGAAAAATGGGGAAGCCTGGGGCTGTTTGTAAAGTACGGTATGATGACAGATGATAAATTTTTAGAGAAGGCGAATAAGTTTTTAATATTACAGGATACAGAAGGCAAATTTTTTACTTTTGATGAATATAAAATAGCTACTGAAACCCTGCAGAAAAATAAGGAAGGCAAGCAGGTAATTTTATATACAACAGACCCGGTTCAGCAAGATGCCTTTATACAACAGGCTGTGGCAAAGGGTTACAAGGTTGTTAAAATGGAAACAATCATCGACAATGGTTTTGTTAATCAAATGGAAATGAAATGGGAGAATGTTCAGTTTGTAAGGGTTGATAGTGATATTACAGATAATTTAATTGACAAACAGGAAGGGGGCGAAAGTGTTTTAAATAAAGAAGAAGAAGAAAAACTAAAAGCATTATTTGGATTACAAATCCCTGAATTAAATGTTACGGTAGAAGTTAAAGGTTTAAGCGTAGATACTCCACCCGTAGTAGCTACCAGGCCTGAATTTATGCGCCGTATGAAAGATATGGCTTCTATGCAGGGAGGAATGGGGGCATTTTATGCCAGCATGCCTGATGAAGTAACTTTAACAGTAAACGGTAATCATCCCATTTATAGAAATATTTTATCAGAAGAAAAAGACCGTCAGGAAAAACTGGTAAACAACCTTGCAGACCTTGCGCTATTGTCTCAGGGATTATTAAAAGGAAATACCTTGACTAATTTTATAAACAGAAGTGTAGACCTAATGAGCGTAAAATAAAGTAGCTTTTTTGTAAAATTATTTTTAATAAAAACTTCCGGTGTTACTTTAATGCCGGAAGTTTTAATATAGCAGCTTCAAGATATTTCATTTGCTGAGTATGAAAAATTTCTATAAACCCTTCCTCCAAAAAAATACCTTCATACAATGGATTGGCATAAGCAACAGTAATTTCCCTTGGATATTCCTTAACACTTTCCATAATATTTGAAACTACTGCGGTCATTATCACTACATCAAAAGGGTTAAATAAAAATATACAATCCACGTCAGCAGGTATTTCAAAATTAATTGCATCTTTGGTAATTATTTCATATTGAATGGAGGGCAATTCCTTTTTTGTATTTTGTAAATTCGTCAGGGCATCTTCACACAATTGTTTTGAAAAATCAAGACCGGTAATTTTTGTATAACCATGATGCGCAGCAACGCACACAGCCCTTCCCTTTCCGCAACCAATATCCAAAAAATGTTTTTTTGATGTTGAAGGCAGTTGCCTGAATATTTCTTCCAGTAATAGATAACTGATAGGCATATAAATGGTAGCATGTGTAATATCAATCCCTTTTTTGGAAAGTTTTTTTAACGCATCAGCCCCGGTTGTGTTGATGTTATATTTTTTTTCGCCTTTTATTTCCTGGTTTATAATATTTAGTGCTATCCTAAAGTTCCAGTTAAAGCCGAGGAAAAAAAAGTATTGCAGATAAGTAAAAATTTTCAATGGATTATTGTATTGGCTGGTTAATTAATTGGACGCTGATAATTGCACATCAATTATTTTCAATTGCAAATTAGTCTCTCCGTTCCATTCATTTTCATCTATTGTATAAACAAGGTCAAATGGCTTTTTCGATTGCAGTATATGAAACTTATGGGCAAGGTTAAAACCTATGCCTGTTAAAGTTGTATTATGCTGCTTTACCACAAAACGTATATGAAGGTCTTTTACAATTTTTGAATAGCCTGTATCTGTTAAGTAAGTAGTTATAAAAACAGGCCGCATATTTTCCGGTCCAAAGGGCTCCATCTGGCAAATAATATTATATAAAGAAGTATTTATTTCGTCAAACGAAATCGGGCTGTCAATCACAATTTCAGGTATCAGTAAGCGGTCTTCAATAGTTGCCGAAACTACCGCCTCGAATTTATCACTAAAGGCATTTAAATCAGCCGGTAAAAGAGAAAGGCCAGCTGCAGCAAAGTGTCCGCCATAACCAAGCAAATATTCCCTGCAGGCATGTATGGCCTCATACAAATTATACCCAACAACACTTCTGGCGCTTCCTGCTACGATATCACCGCTTTTTGTAAGCACTACTGTTGGCCTGTAATATTTTTCAGTGAGCCTGCTTGCAACAATGCCTACAACACCTTTGTGCCAATGTTCTTTATAGACAACAGTTGTTTTTCTGTTGATAAGTTCAGCATCATTTTCAATTACTGCCAGGGCCTCCGCAGTAATGCTGCTATCTGCTTCTTTACGGTCGCTGTTATCACTATGCAGCAGTTTGGCCAGCTTTAATGCATTTTCACTGTCTTTTTCAATAAATAATTGCACGGCTTTTTTTGCATCATCCATTCTGCCGGCTGCATTTATCCGTGGCGCAATTACAAACACCACATTGTTGATGGATAATTTTTTTTGTATTCCCCCCAACTGTATCAATGCTTTCATGCCTGCACAGGGATTATTATTTATTTGTTCTAAACCAAAATAGGCAAGTATCCTGTTTTCACCAGTCATTGGTACAATGTCTGCTGCTATTGCAGTAGCTACAAGGTCGAGATAGCAAAAATAATGTTCTTCGTCTATGCCATACTGTTGAGCCAGTGCAGTGACTAACTTAAAACCAACGCCACAGCCGCACAATTCTTTATAAGGATAAGTACAATCTTTTTGTTTGGCATTTAAAATGGCTGCGGCATCAGGTAATACATCATCAGGCAAATGGTGATCGCATACTATAAAATCAATTCCCAATGTTTTTGCATAAGCAATCAAGTCAGCTGATTTAATGCCACAGTCCAAAGAAATAATTAAAGTAAAATTATTTTCGGTGGCATAATCAATCCCCATTTTGCTAATTCCATATCCTTCCCTGTAGCGGTGGGGTATATAAAATTCAACTAAACTTTTATCATAAATCTTGCAGATAAACTGGTACATCAATGCAACGGAAGTGGTGCCGTCTACATCATAGTCTCCAAACACCAATATCTTTTCTCTTATATCAATGGCTGTGATAATTCTGTTGA
>JAYVZR010000218.1:0-5126 GCA_043783135.1 Ferruginibacter sp.
GATAATAGTGCAATGCCCCCCATTCTGTAACGTCGATAGCGGTTATAAATCGTTGTGCCAAATAAGCCAGTACGTTAATAATAATAAGGTTTAAAACAACAGGAGTAGTCTTTTGCATTGTGCTATAAATATTTAGGGTGCAATTTCGGTATTGTTATCGGATATTCAGCAGATGGGGGATGAGTGGCTATTAAATAAAAACTACAAATCATAACCGGCAGTAAGTTTATCAATCAATTTATTTTTTAATTCATCGGGGATAAAGGCGGCTCTTAAAGCATTTACATTGCAATCATAAAAATCCTGTTTTGTCCAGCCAAAAGTTTCCTGCAGTTTTTTGTATTCCCCCCCTAAAGTTATATCTACAATGGTGCGGCAATCGGTATTAATATTTAATGACACGCCAGCCTTCTTCAATTTATCTGCCGGGTGATCTTTATATCCTTCATACATGGAAGTTTGCACATTGCAGCTTGGGCAAATTTCTAAATGGATTTTTTTTTCTTTTAAATACCCAATCAATTTTGCATCTTCAATACTTCTTGCACCATGGCCAATCCGTGATGGTGCAAACTCTTTTAATGTTTCCCAAACACTTTCGGGGCCGCTTGCTTCACCGGCATGTGCAGTAATGTGTATTCCTTTTTCTCTTGCATATTTAAATGCAGCAATATGATTGGTAACAGGGCAGCCTGCCTCATCGCCTGCAATATCAAATGCAGCCACATAAGTACCCTTAAACTGTTCCACCAATTTTACCGTTGCCATACTTTGCACTTCTGAATAATGACGGAGGGTGCAGAGTATCAGCCTTGCTTCCACACCTGTTTGCTTCACTGCTTCTGCTGTGGCGGCTTCAATAGTTTCTACTACTTCACAGGCTGTCAATCCTTTTTCCAAATGCAGAAAAGGTGCAAATCTTACTTCTGCATACAAAGTATTATCATCTTTTAATTGTTTGAAAACATCTTGTACTACCCATTGCAATGCTTCCTTTGATTGCATCAGCGAAAATCCTTTTACAGCCCGTTTTAAAAAATCAACCAGGTTCACACATTTTGCAGGCGCAATAAAATCATGCCTGTATATTTCTTCTGTAACAGATGGATCAATTTTATTTACCACTTCATAGCTCAGGCTGCAATCAAGATGCAGGTGCAGTTCCACTTTGGGCAGTGTGACGGCCTCACCCTCGTTCCCTCTCCCGGGGAGAGGGAGGCCGGGCTTTATATATTTATTGTTCATTTGTAATTAAGCATTTCATCTTTTGTTCTTTAATCCACACATAAGCCAACTCTTCAATTTCGTAAAATAGTCCAAAGTTTTGAACGCTTGCTTTTCTCCTCCCTCCGGGGGAGGTTGGGAGGGGCTGGTTATAGCATTGCAAGCACTTCATTTATATGCACCACCTCTTTAAAATTTACATGCTCCACTTTATGCTCCACATGCTCATGTGCCCATGTAGTGTGATAGGGAATATGTATGGCATGTCCGCCAATAGCCAGCACTGGCAATACATCACTCTTGAGCGAATTGCCCAACATTAAAAATTGTGATGGCTCAATGTCCAAATGTTTTATCAGGCTTAAATAGTCCACTTCTTGTTTATCGCTCATTATTTCTATGTGGTGAAAATAATGCTCCAGCCCTGATTTTTTTAGTTTGCGTTCCTGATCAAGCAAATCACCTTTAGTTGCTACCACCAAACGATACTTTCCTTTCAATGATTTTAAAACATCTTCCACACCGTCTAAGAGTTCAATTGGTTTTTGCAGCAGCTCTTTACCATATTCCAATGCCTTTTCAATTACTTCAATATTTAGGGTGTTATTGGCAACTCTTAATGAAGTTTCAATCATGCTCAACATAAAACCTTTTACGCCGTAGCCATACAGTGATAAATTATCAATCTCTGTTTTAAATAATTCTTTTACCAGTGTATGCCTCGGCAAATAATCTTCCAGCAGGTCGCAAAACTTTTCTTCTATCTCCTTAAAGTAAGGTTCATTTATCCAAAGCGTATCGTCTGCATCAAAAGCTATTACTTTTATTTCCATGTTGTAAAATTAATTATTGCCAAGATATAAATGAAAGGCGTTTTAAAATCATCCTTTTCTCAGGCAAATATTTCTGACAATAAAAGTAAATGTTGCAGTACTTTCTTCTTTTACAATATTCATTTAATTTTCTTTAGCACAAGTACAGCGCTCAATTTTTATAACGCTTGTTTTAAATTTTACAAAAAATAGATAAATCTTTCAAGACATGTAAATAACAATTTCTTTATTAAAAGTTAACAATCAAAAATACTAACAAATAAAAAATGATTTCTAATTTTACGTCAATCAATCTTTATGAAAAAAACTATTTTTTATTCAATACTTGTTGTTATCCTTTTTAGTTGCGGTAAGGATAATACCCATACACCTGTCATTAAGCCCATCCCTGCCAGCGATACGATTAGGCCGAAAATAATTATTGCAGAAAATGTGCAGGGATGTAAGTTGATTGCTACCGGAAGCCCGGAGCAGCCTGTAGATTCCCTTATACAAGACAGTATTTTTACAGTATATAAATTTCTTCCAACAGACCCTGCTTATGTTACCACCACATTATATTTTACTACCAATCTTCCTGCCAGCAGAATAATAAGTGCAAATTGGTTAATTGGCAATGAAACCACCCAGCGAAGCGGCTCCTTCCTTAGTGTTGATTTTGATAAACCTTCTACATCACTCACAGTTAGGCTTATTATTAACTGGAAGTATGCCAATGATGTTATTTCTTTTACTGATACATTATACAAAAATTTCAGGCTAACTACTGATACCTTTTTATTTGGGAAATATTTTGGAGCTAATATAGATGGCCCTGATAATAAATATACTGTTACCATTGGAAGCATGATTGACTCGTCATATAATCCGGCATCGAAAATATGGGGGATACAAAATCTTATGATTGGCTATCCATATAAATTGGAAATATCTCAAAAATCAAGGGGATTTGGTATTTGCAGTGCAATTGGTCAAAAATACTTAGTACAAATTGGTGATAGAAAATATTCTTTTCCATTTACTACTGGCTACCTTAATGCTACCCGTGATAGTATTGTGATTGACTATTCATATTTTAGAGTTGACCCTCTCACTACTTTTTATGATACTTTTTTTGTAAAAAAATTTATAGGTAAAAGATTATAGCTTAAAATATTACTTAACACATCAAAACTAATTTATGAAAAAATCAGTAATACTTCTTATTTGTATTTTTATTTTTTCGAGAACTTCAATATCCCAATGTTCAATTAATACAATTAGCACAAATCCATCTAATTATCAAAATGCTAGTGATCCAAGTCAATTATTAAAATGGGATTGGAGGCTACAAACTTGGAATGGGTATAGGCCAGGTACACCAGCCCCTGTGCTATACCAAATAACCAGCCCCTTTTACAACACAAATGGTAATCCCAATATTGTGGATTTATCCTTAGTAACAAACAAGAATTACCGTCCTGAAGATGGATGGGAATTTATTGCAAAAAACTTTGGTAGTAATGTTGATGGTAATGATAATCCATGGTTTATTTTATATAACCGTTATAATGGAACGCTTAGAGTATTTATTCAGGTTAACTCAAGCTATAATTCATTTCAGTCTGCAAGTATTAAACTGAATTTCACAAATGGCTTTAATACGAATGGATTATTAAGCCAAATAGGTATAAATACATTGCCATTAAATATGCTAAATGGAAAAACTTCTAAAACTTTACCCAATCAATTTGTAAATAGTGGCCAAGGCAGTAATTTGTTTTTTTGGCTTTATGGTGATATTCCTACCCTTTATGATCCTTGTAGCTGTAAAAATTATTCTAGGCTAAATCTACAGGCTTTACTATTTTCTAACTGGGAGGTTAATCTTACTATTAATGGAACAATTACAACTAAAGTTGTTGCAATTACAAATACATCATCATCGGTGGTATCTAATCAAAACTATGGTTTTGGGCTTGATAAGTTTTTTAACAGTGCTGATAATATAATTAATGGGGTTACTAAATTTACCGATGCCGGTAATAAACTTGTGGCAGCAGGCAACCAGATTTCTTCTGGATTAAATGGCGTTTTGACCGGCAAAACACCTGCATTTACCAGCACATTTTTTGATCAGTTATTTGGAGCCACCAATAGTGTATTTGCAGGAGTAAAAGCTATTTTTTCCGCTGTATCCCTTATTACCTCTATTTTCGAAAAACCTAATGGCCGCCCATTAGATAAAACAATTACCACTACTACTTTTTCTGAATCAAAATTAAAAGCTACTGCTACCGGAACAATTAGTCAGTCTTCATTATTTGGCAATGGATATTTAACAACACCCGGAGGCCTTAGTACAAGTCCTAATAATATAAGTCAAATAAAGCCCTCCTATAATAACATTTTAGGAGTATTCAATATTATAGAAAAACCAACTTTAGAAGCAGCACAATATCCAACAGTGTCGTCCCGTACAAACGGAGAAATAGCAAATTCTACTGATTGTATTTACAATGGCAACTGTCCATATGTACCAGATTTTGGTTTAACAGTATGGCAGTATAAAATTTCGGGAAGTTTAAAATATGTACTAAACCCTGCATCCGGTTTAAAAATAAATAAAATGCAGGTTGCGTTGGTATTTCCTATAACCAAACAAAATATTCCAACATACCCGGATCAGCCAACACCTACTGCATCCTGGCCTTACCCTTCCTGCTCACCTGCATGGCTTTCTATTAATGAAGATAAGCTTAACCAGATGGGGTATAATTTAATACTTAAAAAAACTGATGCCTCATTTGACGGAGCTGTTATATCTACTCAGTTTGTACCAGTAACTTGTATGGATAAACTTTCATTCTTTCTTGCTGGTGGAGATATTTCAGCAGTTGACTCAATTGGGTTAAGGGTTTTTTTAGAAATGGAACCTATAACTCCAAATGCCGGAACAAACGTGAATAAAATTATCCAGGTATATACCTATTATTATTCTCCTTCAGAAGTTACAAGGTATCTTGAGTACGCCTATTACGATGATATTGTATCTCTTAATTCAACTGGTGCTTATGTAACAGCAGTTGG